>VGMB01000078.1 GCA_016866585.1 Chlamydiota bacterium | reverse complement strand
AAATTGAAAAAAATGCGTTACAAAATCCCCAAGACGTAACTACTGTCCTAGATGAAGCACAACAAAAGCTTTTCAACATAGGGCAAGCAGTAAACTCTCAGGGTGGAATATTAATCAAAGAAATCCTTACCGGTGTAAAATCGGAAAGTAAAATTCCCTACTTAAAAGAGCTTCAACAAAGACAAGAAACATTCCAAACTAAAGGCCCTCAAGATACAGGGATTACCGGCATCCCGACGCATTTCATTGATCTAGATAAAATGATAAACGGAATGGTGCCATCTAACCTTATGATTCTAGCTGCACGCCCTGCGATGGGAAAAACCTCTTTAGCTTTGAATATCGCAGAAAATATTTGTTTCAGAAGTGAAGTCCCTGTAGGCGTTTTCTCCCTAGAGATGTCCGCTGAACAGCTTTTACATCGTTTAATCTGCTCACAGGCTGAAGTAGAGTCAGATAAGCTAAAGACCGGTTCATTAAACGGACAGGAGTTTCAAAGAGTAGTTGCATCAGTAAACTCGATGCAGCGCGGAGTAATGGTAATAGACGACCAACCTGGCCTCAAGATTACCGATCTGAGAGCTAGGGCAAGGAGAATGAAAGAGACTCACGGGATCAGATTTCTGGTAATAGACTACCTACAGCTATTATCTGGATCTGGTGTTTCTAAATCGGCAGAGAACCGCCAAAATGAAATCTCTGAGATTTCCAGAATGCTTAAAAATCTAGCAAGAGAGTTGAATCTACCTATTCTTTGTTTATCTCAGCTTTCTCGTAAAGTGGAAGAAAGACAAGGCCACCGGCCTATGATGAGCGACTTGAGAGAATCAGGATCTATTGAACAAGACTCTGATATCGTTATGTTTCTTCTTCGTAGAGAATACTACGACCCTTATGACAAGCCTGGTATGGCCGAGCTGATTGTGGCAAAAAATAGACACGGATCTGTAGGTAGCGTAAACCTTACATTCAGAAAAGAATTGGCTCAGTTCGCAAATTACTCTGGAATCATTTCAGCAGGCAAGCTAGATGATAACCAAGATGCGTTTTCTGCATTCTCTCCGGGTGGATAATTTTTTTTAGAGTAAAGCCTGGATAGTTAAATTTTTTGTTTTTGTATTACGACAATTCATCATTTGTTTATTAACTCTGCTTTACAATTTATAAGTCTTAATCTAAGATAGGTGGCAAGTTTTATAAATATTTTTTTTAAAACCTCTATTCAGATATAGGAACCTCAATGGCATCCGTAAAGAAAAAAAGAAGGGCAAAAATTGCCTTACACAAAAGAAAGAAAAGACGCAGAAGAGACCGTCATAAGAAGTAATTTGCAATAAAATTATTTTACATCTTTCTTCTATTTTTAGAGCTAGTTATACTAGCTCTAATTTATTTTACCCCCGATATAATTTATGTGGTTTTATCCTGAAGAGTTCGACGTAATAGTAATTGGAGCAGGACATGCTGGATGCGAAGCAGCCCATGCCTCTGCAAAAATGGGAGCTAAGACTCTTTTACTTACGATGAATCTTGATACTATAGCCAAAATGAGCTGCAATCCTGCTATAGGTGGAACAGCCAAAGGTCACATAGTCAGAGAGATTGATGCCTTAGGAGGCGTCATGGGAAAAGTAACGGATCTTACCTCAATTCAGTTTAGGATGCTAAATGCCTCAAAAGGCCCTGCCGTTTGGTCCCCTCGCGCTCAAGCCGATAAGTTCGCTTATCAAATGGAAATGAAACACCGTTTAGAAAAAACGGAAAACCTTCATATCAAACAAGGCACTAGTGAATCTCTATACTTTGAAAATGGCAAGCTATCAGGAGTTGAAACCCTCGAAGGGATTGGCTACAAAGCTAAGAACGTTATCATTTCTTCAGGCACATTTATGCGAGGTCTTATCCATATTGGAGAGACACAATTCCCTGGGGGAAGAGCTGGAGATAAACCATCAACAGGTCTTTCAAAAAATCTAGAAGATCTAGGATTTTCAGTTGGTAGATTAAAAACAGGTACACCACCAAGAATAAATAGACGAAGCATAGATTTTTCAAAAGTTGAAGTACAACCCGGCGACGATGATGTCTGTTTTTCTCACGATGCTCCTGAAGGACCAAAAATGCCTCAGGTACCCTGCTTTATCACCTATACAAACGAAAACACCAAAAAAGTAATCCACGATAATCTCCATCGTTCTGCGATGTATTCTGGCAGAATTCAATCAATCGGCCCTAGATACTGCCCTTCAATTGAAGATAAAATCGTAAGATTTAGTGACAAAGAGCGTCATCAATTATTTTTGGAACCAGAAGGTCTTGGAACTGAAGAAATTTATGTTAACGGCATTTCCACATCTCTACCCTTTGATGTTCAACTTGCTATGATCCATAGCGTAGCAGGACTTGAGAAAGCTGAAATTATGCGTCCTGCATATGCAATCGAATATGACTACGTTAAAAGCGGCCAACTATATGCGTCTCTGGAAACAAAAAAAATTGAAGGACTCTTTTTAGCAGGACAAATCAACGGGACTACTGGTTATGAAGAGGCTGCCGCTCAGGGACTTATTGCTGGAATAAATGCTGCATTAAAAGTTCAAGGCAAAGCTCCATTTGTACTTAAAAGATCAGAAGCCTACATAGGTGTGATGATTGACGAACTTATTACCAAGGAGTTAGAAGAGCCTTACCGTATGTTCACAAGCAGAGCAGAACACAGGCTTATTTTACGACAAGACAACTGTGACCTACGCCTTAGAAAGTATGGATATGAGCTAGGACTAATTGATGCAGATCAACATGAAAGGTTATTACTCAAAGAAAGAACTATCGAAGAACAAATAAACTATCTTTCTAAAAACTTCACTCAAATGAATGGGAAATCCTCATCCTTAGCCCAGCTACTATGCAGACCAGAATTTACATATGCATCTCTTTTAACTGAATATCCAAGTAAAGTGGTCGACTTTGGGAAAGAAATTAATTTCCAAATAGAGCTGCAATTAAAATATGCAGGATACATAGATAGACAGAAAAATGAGATCTCAAAATTAGAAAATATAGAAACTACAGCTATTCCTCATGGGATAGATTTTAAATCTATAAAGGGATTATCTAATGAAGCTAAGGACAAGCTAACAAAATTCAGCCCATCAACATTAGGACAAGCCTCGAGAATATCCGGAATTTCTCCTGCTGATATATCTGTGCTGATGGTTTCTATGTATAGACAACAAGCATGTTCAATCTAAAGAGAGAGGTTTTTTACCCTCTCTTTAAGTGTTTGAATATATGGTCTAGATGAATATTCGTCATGTATTCCCTCATCGAGAGTAACAACAGAGTCCCACATCGGATCAATATGAATAATGGGTGAGCCATCATTTGGTTGATACCAAAGCCATGCATGTCCTGTTTTGTCTTCCAGTGCGCTTCTCATGTGTAAAATTCTACCATCTCTATCAAATAGATCCGGACGCTCTTCTTTTAACCTTGCTATGAAATAACCAGAAATTAAAGATCGATGTCGGCAGATTCCCACCTTTTCCTTAATAAATTCATCTATAGGGATTATTGGAGCTGATAAACTAACTCCTTCGACAGTAAAATAAGATTCAGGATTTTTTGTTATAGGATTATCTCTTTTCCATTTTTTTACGAAAGCATTCAATAGATTTTCCTCTCCTACACCCCTGAAATCTTTAAAAGATAAGTATACCGTTCTCGATATATAGGCAAGCTGCATCTTAAGAGATCTTTTTTTAAGCAAAAATTCATCTTGTAGTAGTTGCTCTGTATAGAACTTATCAAGCTCTGGGGATAAAGCAGGATCAAATAGGATCATTTCCCTATTTATGACTCCCTCCCCTACACTAATAAACCTATCTTTAGCCATATTTATTTGGGCGGAGAGATTGAGCGAAAGCACCTTCCAGTTTTCACCCTTGTACCGTAAGCTATCAAGTCCAGAAGGATAGTCCTTATCTTCTTTTAAAAGTTCAAGTCTTTCCGTCATTGTGTGTGTTTTAGAGGCTTCCGTTAGCGTCGTATCTAAATTTGAAGAACCAATAAGTAAAGCGATGTATGGCTTATATGCTGGATTGATTTGTATGTAATCAAGGAATTTGCCGGTAAGACTACTGCTTTTTATTTTTCTTAATTTAAATTTTTCCACAGGACTTGAGAGAATAGGCATGATTTTATTAAGCACAGTTGTAGCTAAGTCTACCTTCTCATCATAGCTTTTAGCATTTCTATAAGATAAAGAGGCTGCTTCAATATCTAGTAATAAAACGCGATATTCCTCTATACATTCTCTTACTGCTTGAATTTTAATTTCAAGCGGAACATCTGGATGAGCAGTCTTGCCGACTATTGGGCTACTTGACAAAGTATCTTTCGCTGAAAGACCCCCTAGTTCCATTATCCTACTATCAATTTTTTGGACTATTCTCCCTGGAAGAATATAACTATACTGATGAAGTGCATCGAAACGCTTATTTTCTTCTCCTTCTAGCATACTTAGTAGACAATTCAAATGATCGAGAGGTTCCGCTAGCATCAAGGCTTGGATTTTATCTTGCAAATTGACTCTACGGTTTGGATTTCTTAGATCTGAACTTTCTTCAAAAGCAATACATCCAAAATCTGAATGAACTTCACTTATCGTATTTTTTTCTGATAAAACCTCAAGATTTTTATACACTACATTTTTAATGCCTTCGGATGAACGTATAATATCAGCTGCAGGCGCTTCATTTGCAGAAAGCATTAATCTCCGCGCATTAAAACAAGCTGATCTAGACTGCATAGCAAAGATCAAATCATCATTTTTAGATATTTCAAGCGCTTGTAATCCTTGGGCAGAATCAGTAGCAGCTAATTTCGTTTCTGATACAGGTAAAGCAGAAACTAAAGTATTATCTCGACCATTACTGGCAAATAGCATCGATAAATGTGGATATTTCTCTAAAACTTTTTTAAGTAGAAGTTTCGTTAAAAATTTTCCACCTATCTCTTTTAGCTGACCAAATTCAACATCATTTGATCCGAAAAAGGCTATAGCATTTTCACCTAGCTTAAACACATGCAAATTCTTACCTAATCGATCGATGTCACTTAATAGCGCTGATTGTGTTTCTGGAATGAGGTGGTAAATATCATTTAAAATTTCCAATTTCCTTGAAATATCAACAGCCGGATTTAGACTAAACTTGTGCCCAAGTCCTTCGAGAAAAGAAATTTTAGACAAAGTAGATGAGTTGGAAAGTATACATTCCCTCTTTAATTCTTTTAAAAGAGCTTTCTGAAAACCTAGTTTCATAGCTGCAACTTTCAGTTCAGTAGGCGTTGATCTATCAATACCCGCTATTACTTGATCAAAAAAAGCTAGCTCTCCAAAACGAGGATGCGCTTTAGCTTTTAAGCCCAAGTCACTGCTCTCAGCTGAAGGACCACCGGAAAGTACCCACATCGCTTCAAATGTTGCATCTTTAAAATTTTTTGGTAGATTTTCAAATAATCGAATAGAGCCTTCTTTATTTCCACTACTCATTAATTCTAAGCAATTACTAAGTCTTTCTAAATTAACTAAATTACTTTCAAGAACAGAAAAGTGACTTACCGGGTTAGTAACGGATGCTATAAACGACAAAATAGCCCTCTAATTTTTAATAATTTTGTTATATTTTAATAAAATATTATAAATATTTCATTAAGACGCTAATTGTTTTTACTAAACTTCTTAATATAAACAACTAATATGGCTATCTCTTTTCAAATATTTAAATGCGTTTTTATTTTTTATTTTTAAGTGACTTAAAACCAATTAAATAACAATTCCCATATCCGCTAGCAAATTAAGCTGTATTTAAAATTATTTTTTTAATAAATAAGAGAAAACAGAATAAAAAGTATTTATGGACTATAAAACCTCACTTCCTTGCATTCTATTTATTGGATCCGATGTAGCTAAAATCGCTTTTTTTAAAAAATCTTTTAAAAAAACATATTATGTCATGAATACTCATGAAAGTTTCGTTGCTCTAGAGTGGTTAAAAACAACACAAATTGAAGTTGTTATTATCGATTTTAAATCTTTTGAAGAGCCTTTGTATAACTTTTGTGAACACATACGTAAGACACCAGGACTTGAGAAGCTACCCATTTTATTAGTATCAAATAAAATTCAAAAAAGCTTTACTACATCATGTCTTAATGCGGGTGTAACAGACTTCTTACATGAGCCTCTTGATGAAAATGAGCTTTTTGAAAGAATCGCAGTTTGCCTCAAAACAAAGCTAGTCTCAAAAAAAATGTCTCTAGTTTCCTCTAAAATTAGCGCTTCTCCTCTTATACCAAAAAATACACAGATATTTCTTCATCGTATGCTCCTAAATAACAAAAGCTTAAAGGAGATTTCTAAGGCTAAAAAAATCGATATGCCTTTGAGCCTATTATTGATACAGCTTGATGGTCTCTCAAGTTTTCAAAAAGACCTAGGAGAGCTCGTCGTCGAGGAGATTATTGCAGCTGTAGAACACCTTCTTGCAAGTAAATTACGACAATTTGATACCTTGCTGCATCAAGGTGGCGGACGTTTTTTACTTATGCTCCCTAAAACATCGCCCAGTGCAGCTAAAATCATCGCAGAGGATATACGTAAGGAAGTTTGCAGAACAACAATCCACACAAGGAAAAAAGAGCTCCTAACCACTGTTTCAATTGGCGTTGTATCTTTCGATAAAAAACTTAACGATGTAGCTGAAGCTTACGACCAATTCGATCATTCTCTCCAGATGGTAAGTAAATGTTTAGAGCGAGCTCAAAAAAAAGGTAATAAGATCATCTCTGAGAACAACTTAAATGAGGATCAATAATGAAGACAGGATTAACAATTTTTGTTATAATAAGCACTTATTGTAGCCAAATTTTTTGTGCTGGATATGAGAGTACTCTCGATGGATCAGGATTAAAAAACGTACATACTTCCTCGGGCAGACAGAATTCAATGTCCATAGAACCAAAACATAGGGCATCAGATTATAAAGATGCTTTTGAATGTTTAAAAAAAGAAAAAGGGCAAAATAAAGTTTTTGTAAAACTAATCGATGGATCGATT
>VGMB01000077.1 GCA_016866585.1 Chlamydiota bacterium | reverse complement strand
ATAAACTAAACACCCTTGGGCTGCCTGTAAGAACCTAGTGTCCAGATCTCCAAGAGCTTATAGGCTTCCAGTTTATAAATTAAAAACTTGTCAAAAAGCCAATTACGCAACAACGCCCTATATTAACAACTATTGTTTATTATAATACAAATTAAATTTAAGAGGTGTTTATGAGCATTAGACTGGAAAATTTACAATCTCCGGAAATCAGCCAAATTTCCGACTCATGGAAAACTCTAAACAAAGAAATCACACAAAAAAAGTTATCTATAGCCCGCGAAAACACAAGGAACATAACCTCAAGAAAACGAGATATTTTTGATGATGGCTGCGATCGGATAATAAAAAAAATATTTGAACACGGACACGCTCTTGGAGAAGCCTTAAAAAACTACAGCTTAGGATCTCCAACTCTTAATCAAAGAATCGCAGTAATCGGCTCAATTTTAACTAGCAACCTACACCCCTCATCCTATTCTTCATCAATAGATGCAAGAAACAAAATACTGAGGACTCTAAAAACTATAGATGCCACTCAGGTAGATGCTCAACTAGAAGCAACACTTACTGGATCTCCTTATAGGTTCATCAAGCAACTTAATGAGCACTATAAGTATGTGATGAATTTATTACAGCAAGCAGGAATAGATCCTGATGAGTACATAAACAACCCTATATTTGCTTTAATTGGAAGGTTTGGCTGTACGGATGAATCTAAATACAAACAACCTGCAACCGAAACTGCATATTCAATAGCCACGCATTCAGGCGCTACTGCTAATGATAGTTGGTTTTTTGCAACCCTGAAGAGGAGCACCGAAGAGCTCTTTGGATCAATTGCTGCAGAATCAAATGATGAACTATCCAGAATAATGCTCGAATTGTCATTAAACATAGAATTTTCAGAAAACATGATTACAATTCGATATACTGATTACTCCGATCTTAAAAAATTCGAAACATTACTACAATCATCAGATCCAAACATAAGAAAGTTCGCCTACATGATCAGCATGATAGTTTTTTTTGTTAATCTGATTAACGATAGGAACACCGTTTCTCCAATACTCTACAGCTCGCTTGCGCAAGAGCTTACAATCAATCGAATTTACGACGGTGACGGTAGTGATCTTTGGAAAGTAGAGGACGGTATTGAAGAATTTCCTTGGACAATTTTTGACCATGACTACACCCGATTTTTAACAACCCTTAAACTAGCGCACATTAAGCAACTTTTTGTTCCTGAACCTACAAAAATTCCTCACTACGAACTCACTCAATACATAACATCAAACATCCCAGAAAATTGGCAGAATGAATCTTTACTAGCCTTTGAAACACTTTTAGAACTTAATAATCTCTTAAAAACATCAATACATAAAGATTTCACAGATAGCGCCCCGAATCTCCCAGAAACAGTCAAATCTCAGATCCATAGAATCATGGATATCGTGGAGGGTTTTTACAGGTTAAGAGGCTTTGATAAATCCTATCCTTCTCATCTGCGTGAAAAAATCGCACAATCAACAGAAGACTTTAGACTTCTAACAAGACTATCAGACTATTCCGAGGCGAGCGAAATCTCAGAAGCTGAAGAACCTCAAAAAAAAACTGGGGCATTAAAACACACATCCTCAAAGAAAACTTCGGCAAAAAAAAGCTCCAAACAAAAACGCAAAGCACAGCAACCAACCCCTAGCGCCGCTGCCGCAGAAGAACCTGATTTAGAGACTCTAGAACAACCTATAGATGGCAATCTTTATTTATCTCAAGTGTGGAGAAAAACAAACGGAATAATAGAAAATGTCACATTAGATCATCGCGTCAACGCATGGTTTTTATCTAGAGCAGAAGGTGTTGCATCAAGGGCGTCAAGCAGAACATCCAAAATATATTCTGAAGAACAACTCGCACTAACTCACAGACTTCCTGTAGAAGTTTTGCATTTATGTTTTCATGATTGCTACTCAAGGTTTAAGGTCATGTCAGAACATCCTGAAAAAACCACGAAAACATCTCTGGTCAAAATCAACGAAAAAATGCACACCGTAGAAATGACCATGGATAAAAACGAATGCATCTACCATTTCTTTGCAAGACCCATGAACAACCTAGCTGATTATTTTAGCAAAACTGGAGTTCTTGATGCAGATTTTCCTCCGCTAGGTCAAGAAGTACAAAGCACTCATCTTTGTAGGGATAATAATGTTACGCTCAAAACCTCAAAAAATATAGAAATATCCTTTGAAGGAAACTCTTATGAAGTTGTCTACTTAGGTGAAATTTAATAAAAATCAGGATTTTATTGAGATAATACCAAAAAGCAAGTCCTATTCTTTTGAGCATAAAACTTGCTAATTGCTTGTTGAACTGATTAAAAAAACATATTTTTTCAATTGCCAAAAAAGAATTTCGTTTAATCTTTGTATTTGCAAGATGTTTATAATCCGAAAAGAGATTCTGTAGATAAAATTGCATTAAGCAGAAAACTAACTCTGCTCAATCCAAGAAGAGATCCATTTCTCAAGTTGATGATAATCCATTTCTTTTGACATATAATCAACATGCATGTTTACAACTTCTGGATTATATGACTGCAATTCTGAGGCTGTTAAAGCGGAATGAAGGACTATTGGAATTGAGGCTTTCTGTTTACATTTTTCATACTCACGAATACGACTTACTAAACCAACTCCATCATATTTTCCAAGCATCTGCACATCAGTTATCAAACCACAAATTTCCACTTTTTGTATTACACTAAAAGCTAATTCCGCATTAGAGCAACAAAGGATTGCTGTTTTATTGAAGACATCAAAAAAAAGCCCTTTCTCTTCAAATTCATGTTTTCTTACTTGATTAAACAAGCTCGATCTATTCTTAGACTCTGTCAAAATGGAAAATATTTTTTGAAACAACATTTTCATAATTATTAAAGAGTCATCTACGATGACAATAACCTTCCCATCAACGCAACTTTCTTTCCATTTGTAAAATTCGGCTAATTTTACATCCACTTCAAGATCTAAATCTTCCGTTGATTCTGGACTACTTGAACAAGGTATTATTAATTCAACAACTGTTCCCTTTATTCCATCTTCACGATTTTTTATGACAGCATTTCCAGCGTGCATTTCCCAATCTTCAAAAAACCATCAAACTCCCTTCGCCTCTATTTGCTTCTATGTCAGCACTTGCTTTTTGGGTAGGAAATTTTCTTTGAAAAAAAGTGGAACATATTTCAGGATCAATACCACTACCATTATCCTGGACGATGCAATGAAAAACGGAATCTTTATCAAAGAGTTCGATCGTTACCGATGTTGCATTAGCTTCAGTAGCATTTTTGATAATATTTTGGAGAAATTGTAATAATATTGCGTACCGTTTCTTTTCTACGAAACAACCTGTCTGCCCGACAACATGAACCTTACACTCTTGCAAATGTGAATTTGACAGCTTAAAGGGAAATCTAGCAACATACATCTTTAAAGCAGCGTCCACACCAACAAGCTCGACTTCCTTCTTAAGTCTTCTCTCTATATTTTCAGGAAGATAATCTTCTCGCGTTTGATAGCAAAGCTGTAATGCGCTATTAAAAATCTCCATCAGTTGATCATTACATTGCTCAAGCATTTCCTGTTGATTTTTTAATTTTTTATATAGAGTATGCACTCCCCCTTCTGAAACATCCTCAGCATCTGGCAGATCTAAAGATAAAGAATTGTAATCATGCAATGTACGTATGCCAGCACGCATCAATCCTCTAATATCATGTGAGGTAGAGCCTGCCTGGTTCACTAGAATATGTTCTGCAGTTTGATCTGAAAAAACGACTTTAAACTCATAAGTTGGTCTTGGGTCTACGTGATATTGAGGATTTTGTATATACACTTTTACAAATCTAGGAGCTTTTAATATGGGATTTACAATTTTAATTACCCTGCCAACCATGTTTTGGAATAAAAGGTTCCAGTACTCTGATTCACTCCCATTATTTAGTACAGCCTCTAGTTTTTCCTGATGTGATTCCTGGATGTTAGCGGCAATTAAATTATCAATAGGAACCTGTTCTGAGAATGAAAACTCTCTCCCCAGCAAGAACTCAACCTTTTTACCTGTAATGTGAGTTAAAACCGCACTCCAGTGTCCTTCTGGCAAAGAACTGCAAACGAGATTCGCTTGTAAATCGTGCATATACGCATGCTTGGTAAATTGCTGCGTTAAGGCTTTTTCTAATTGGTTTGAAGGATTTATAGTTCTATTTTCATTGTAGAAAGATGTTGAAGCTCTGATACATGAAGGTGGATTGGGAGTGCTAATTTTTTCCATATATTGCTTTATTAGGATAATAATAAGTATAAAAACGACAATATTGTATATAAGGAATGCTATTTTTTACAGTTTAATGCGATCAAAAAGCGCATTTTAAATACTAGTTGTCTTTTGTTTTGCAGTTAAGAAAACCAATTCAAAATTTAGGTGGCTGTATTGAAGAAACATCTAGAAATAGCGTGAGACAAATTTTTTCGTGAAATTTACATCTCTTAGTCTTTTGAAGCCTTAGAAAAAATGTATTTCTAAAGTAAAAAGATAGCATATGAACCGCCAACCCAAAGACAATTTACATTAGTTTTAAATAATAAAAAAGAACCCATTAAGAATCCTGGATTGAGTGATTTGAGATTAAAAGATCGAAAATTTTCTTCGTTTGATTAAAAAAACTCTTCTTTTGTATCTATTACTTTAAAAACTAAGGCTATGTACTATCACACACTCAAGGAAGATAAAAATGAACGTATTCGAAAAACTCTCAATTTTAAAAAAATTATCCTTTTTCTCAACAACAAGGGACGATCTTCTAATACAGCTTGCTGAACATATGGAAGAAATTATGGTTGATTCCGGTGATTCAATAATCAAGAAAGGAGATGTTGACAGCTGCCTTTATATACTTGTTAATGGATCAATCCTCATCCATAATGGGAAGAAAATTAATGTTGAGTTAACAGCTCCTGCAATCTTTGGAGAGCTAGCTGCCCTTTGTCCAGAAAAAAGAACAGCCAATGTTGACTGCATAACAAATGCGCACCTTATGAAATTAGAGCACGAGCCCCTGTTTGAGCTCATCGAGCTAGAGCCTATTCTTTGTAAAGGTATCATCAAATTTCTTTGCAAAAAATTAAGAAGCCATTATGAAGAACTCTCTTTTTAAGGAACAGCAACTACGATTACAACTCTTTATAAGTTTGCAAGCCTTTTAGCAAATGAATGAGTTGATCTTTATTGTGAAATTTCAATGTGTATATTAAAGCCGAAGTCATATAAGGAATATAAAAACTGGATGAAAGAGCATCCATTTTCAGGCAAACTTTTTTCCAGTCTAACTTGTTTTCTTTAGCGGAATATTTGCTTGGAAATAGAGTATCCAAACAAACAATTTGATCATTAGCGTCTAGGTGCTGTGAAAGCAGCTCATGCGCCAAAGGAATTAGGGTAGGATCCTCTGTAGTTAGTGCAGTTTTTGCTTTCATGATTGGATCCGGATCGTAAATTAGTGTCAAAATGTAAAACATTCTATCTCGAGTCAAATCCACCTCAGCGTTCAAGAGACCTGCCAAGATGATATCTTGTTCAGTATACAGAAATTCAACAATTTCTTTAATTTCTTCTATATGCTTACTTTCTTTAGAAAGCGCCTGCTTGAAAAACAATCTATCACTTGAGTTTAAACACTGCAATTTCATTTGGTGTAATGATTTCACAGCCTGATCAAATAACCTGACATTGAATAGCTTTATATTTGATAATATAAACTCCTCAGATTTTTTTTCAGGCATGCTCCCAAGAATCCGTAAAAGGATCTCTTTAGTACTAGAGTCATATTGATTAAAATGATCAACAATATAGGTAACAAAGTCACTTCCCATTAAAAGTATATCAGCTGTAATACCTGTACGCAAGGATGGGTTTTTTAGGCATGTAATTACAAATGGGTAAATACTGGCATTTTTTGTTAAAAAGACTTGATCAATTATTTTGATCATTTCTGTATTCTTTTTTAGCTTCAACAAAGATAGCAAGACCTCTTTTTTATTTTTTTCGTCAAGATATGACATAACAAAAGGAAGTATTGAATAAGTTGATGAACTACTATCTTGACTCTCTGCTAACTTTTTCAGGAATTCTTCTTGAACACCTGATTCAGATAACATAAATCTAATAATAAACATTGCTGAGATAATTTTATCATTTTTAGATAAGCGAAACTTATCAAGGACATTATTTAATTCTTTTTTTGAAGGTTCAAGGCTAGACAATACAGCTATAGCTAAAGAAAAAAGTTCAAGGTCATTGGTCGTATTAATAAGATCTATGACATCTTGTTTCATTTCGATTATTTTTTGAACTCGAATTTGTTCTAGTACAAACGAGGAGATATTTATATCAGAAGAACGTAACGCCTTTCTTAAGTGCCCAATAACTTCATTATGTGATTTTTCACAAATAGTCTCTCTCCATTTTTTATGAAATAAAATTGAGTGAATAGGGCTTGAATCTGTCAAAATATTCCTTAGCCCAGCGATTAAAACCTTAATGTATGATCTCTTCAAAAAGATAAACATAACTATAGAGCTCAATCCAAAAAGAATAATCATTAATGATAAAATAGATTGATTACTTCTAAAAAAACTTCCTAGGATCATCAAGAAAAGACCAACCAGCGATACGGACAATGGGCCTATAATCATGTGCTGATGAATTTGAAGCCAATTCCTCTCTGCTGTTTTTAATGGATTATTTAGTAAAGGAAGTGGCGATTCTGATGCTAACACACCTGAGAGCATTCTAGTGAAAGACAAAAGAAAAAAAGCACTCAACATCATATTAAAAAACTGCAATCCAAGCATAACAGAAACGCCAACAACCACAACAAAAGGTATAATCAACAATGTCATGATGATTCCAATCTTCTTAAGCAGTCTAGCAACAATATATAGAGAAAATATCAAGCTAAAAAAACTTGTAACAGTATAAAAAAGACCTAAAAATGCTGTTAGTTTTTTTTGATCGTTATAAAACGTCTTAGCATAAGTATTAAAATTCAAATCCAGACAAAAGTAAATAAAAGTCAGCAACACAGAAATCGTGATAATTTGAAGTAAATAATTTTTGTTTGTTG
>VGMB01000076.1 GCA_016866585.1 Chlamydiota bacterium | reverse complement strand
CTCTAAGTTTGTATTCCTTTTCTCTTTGGAAAGCAGCGATTGCTCCTGGATGTTTTTCTTTGAGAGCCTGTATCCAATCTTCTCTTTGGATTAAGATATTAGCTATAGCGTCAGGTGTTGATAGCTGATCTTCAATAAAAGAGGCTGCATAATCTAAATCTGCCTCAGTTATACCACTACATGTAAAGTAGAGCATCTCTTCCACATCGATCTGCAAATTAAGCCTTTCTCGTAATTTTGTAGGAAAGCCGAGGTAGACTTCGATCTCATCCACAAAACGCAAGGTTTCAACTTTAGCTCTTGCTATCTCTTCTAGGCGATCTAGCATCCATGGGCCGTGGATTAAAAATTCTGCATATCCTTTTAAATCACCTTTATTAATGACTGCCATCCTATGCTGGACTCCAAGGTGAAGCACAGAAAGGGCCATACGATCTCCGCATGTCTCAGTGGCTCCTTCAATGGTGTTAAAGAATTGCTCTCTAAAGCTCTCATTAGTCTCTGCAAGCGTTAAGTAAGAAAGTATCTTTCTAGAAAGGCTTGCGCTACTTTCTCTTTCACTCTGCTGCATGAGGGTAAGTCTTGATAGCCAGCTTTGGAGGGAATTTGCTCTTTGAGGGTTGTTGCTTATAACGTCATGGATAATGGGATAAGTTCTTTGCATATCTACAAAAGTTTTAATTTTAGCCTTGGCATACAGAGCTCTAAGAGATGCTCTTAGGTTTTGCGGTGGTTGTGAGGGATTATGGTCTTGGATAGAAAAGTAAAATCGTCGCCCTGCAGATCCTCGAGGCTCTGATATCTCTCTTAATCTTGCTAAAACGTGGTTAGAAAGGCCTGAGTGTTCTAAAAAACAATCACAGCTGGTAGGTAAATTTAGAATTGAGTTGGGTAGTGATTGTAAGTGGTTAAAAGATACATCCATATGATTTAAAGAGCGAAGTCCTTCTAAATCCGGTAGTGATTCCAGGTGGTTATAAGATGCCACCAAGGACTCTAACCGGCTAAGTTGTTTTATTTCTGGCAGGGATCGCAGTAGGTTACCTCTTACATCCAAACTCGTTAAATTGGTAAGCTGTTTTATTGCTGGTAGTGATTGCAGTCAATTATCAGATAGCTCCAAATTTGCTAAGCGATTATTCATTTCGGTGTTATCAAAAATATCTGGCAGAGATGTTAAGTTTAATCTTGATAAATTTAAGAAATTATATTCACTATCCTGACTGGACATGAATCTCATAATTTGTTGCGCAGCAAATTTGTGATTGGGATCTGCTGCAGCCCAGGCTAGAACTTCTTTTTCAACGGAGATTATCTCTAAAGACTTAAGTAAAGAATCAATCTTGTCATAATCATTAATGTGATTTTCTCCCCATTCCCTACCTCCACTGTTGCTCACGCCACAGCACTTATAAAAAACACCATGAATTTTAGCTTTTACTTCGTTTGATTCACTACTGTAAATTTCGTGGGTCAGATCTCGAATAGACAGAAGTAACTGCCTAGATCTTGAGGGCTCCTGGGGAGGGGATAGGTTTTGTATTCTTTGCCTAAGAGAATCTGGTAGTTGATGTATAACATGCTCAGGATCAGCAGTTCCTTGGGTTAAGGCCTGATGAGCTTTGTATAGATGGGAAACATCTTTGAGGCTGGGGATGGTTGACATGGCTTTCTTTATTTGTAAATTAATTTTGTTTTGTTGATGTTAATTTTAAAGTAAAATATATAAATACATTATTAATATTCGGGGTAAAATAGTTTTTTGTTAAAATTATATGCGATTTTAAATAGAGACATTCATAGGCAACTTTGCTGTCTTAGCGTGTGTAGCGACCTGGCTACTTTTTTTAAGCTAAGAGCTTGAGAAAAAGATTCCAAATACTATAAGAATCACAATAGTGGCTTAGGAACTCTTGTGGAAAGAAAGATAAGGCTGGTTATCCTTGTGCCAATAAAAGCAAAGGATGCCAAAACAGTTAGATACTCCTTTGCTAAAGTGTTCAGTGAAATAGAGCCGGAAATGAGACTATCTATGACTTGTGGTAGAGGACTTTAAATGCCAGAGCTCAAAATACTTACAGAGAAAACAGGACTAAGGTTGTATTTTGCAGATCCAAATAGTCCAGGGCAAAGAGGGACGAATAAGAATACGATTGCCCTTATCAGGCAGTATTTTTCCAAGGGGATAGTTATTCCAGAGGAGATTAAGTTTACTTAATATTGGTTAAATAATAGGCCTAGAAAGCTTCTAGGGTGGACAACACCAATAAAAGAATTTAAAAAAGCTGCTTGGTGCGTTAAAAACTTGAATCCAGCTGAACCAAAAAAGATCTAACAAGAAAAAGCCTGTTAGATCTTTTTGTCTCTTTAATTTAAAAAATAGAAATTAACGACTTAGTGCTCTTCTCGTTAAATCTAAAAGTCCATTACTATACTGGTGGTGTATCTTTTCATAGGAGATCTGATCACTTTCTAACTGAGAGTCTTTTTGTCTTCGTAATGCAGCGATAGCAGCTGGATACTTTTGAGCTAAAAAATTAACCCAATCATCTCTTTGGATTAAGATATTTAGTTTAGCTTCGGAACCTGACAACATCTGTTCAATGAATGATGCTGCTAAATCTAAATCTTCTTCAGTAACACCACTACATGCAAAATACAGCATATCTTCGACATCAATTTGCAGGCCTAATCTTTCCTTGAGCTTTACAGGATACGCAAGGTAGACTTCTATCTCATCCACAAAGCGAAGGGTCTGAATTTTAGCTCTTGCTATATCTACGAGCCGCTCTATCATCCAAGGACCATGAATCAAGAACTCTGCGAAGCTTTTACTATCATTTCTATCCATAGTTTCTATTTTTGCCTTTAGTCCTAAATGTAAAACAGAAAGTGCCATGCGATCGCCACAGGTATCTGTCGCTCCATCGATAATAGAAAAAAAGTCCTGTCTAAAGTTCTCGTTTGTCTCTGCAAGGTTTAGATAAGAAAGTATTTTTCTAGAAAAGCCCCCTTCATGTTCCCTACTGCTATCTTGCATATAACTTAGCCTTGACAGCCACATTCTAAGAGTCTCTTCTTTTTGATTTTGCTGGATATGTTGATAAAAACTTGGATACCTTTGTTGGAAACTCATAATTTCATCATAACCTGCTCTAGCATAAAGAGACGTAAAAAAATGATCTAAAGATAGACTTCTTACAGGCGGTTTATAATTTTCCTCTTGAACAGAAAAGTAAAATGAAGGTCCTTCATATCCTTGAGCATTCGAAAATTCGCTAAGCCTATTAATAACATTAAGAGAAAGACCTGAATTTTCCAGCATAATGCAACATTCTGGATTAACTTGAAGAATTTCATTAGGTAAATCTCTTAATTGATTAGAACAAAGATTAATGCACTGAATTTCCTGCAAACCACTTATTGTGGCTGGTATGCTTTGAAGTCTATTATCGTTAAGATAAATAACATATAAAGATCTAAGATTACCTATAGATGCAGGCAAAGTTTCAAGTTCATTCCGACTTAGATTAACTCTTCTTAAATTAGACAAATTACCAAAAGATTCTGGTAGTTCTCTAAGTGAAGTGTTACCTAATTCTAGAGATTCAAGGCGCGTTAATTCACCGAATCGTAAAGGCAAAGTAAGAATGTTGCCATGCAAAGATAAATAGTTCAAGTTACTTAGGTCACATATAGATTCTGTTAGTGCACTCAGTTGATTTTGCCCTAGTCTTAATTCTTTAAGGTTCGTTAATTCTCCAATCCTTGCAGGCAGAGTTGTTAGCCAATTGTGATCCAAGGATAATACTTCTAAATTAATAAGCTCACATATCGATTCAGGTAAAGCTGAAAGCGCGCCATATTCTAATTTCAAGATGATTAGACGGTTTTTAAGCTCATTGTTATCAAATATATCAGGCAATGAGTCAAGAAGCTCAGGCCATCTCCCTTCGTGAAATCTTCCTCTACTACTTAGATCTAACGTTGTTTGATCTTGATTATTAATGAAATCTAAAATTATTTGAGAAGTAAAGAGTTTGTCTTCGCTATTACCTGCCCAATCTTTTAACTTTTGTTCAGTTGCCACATACTCTAATGACTGAAATAGTTTCCCTGTTTTATCAAGGTCTCTTATGTGTGCTGCAGACCACCTGGGATTACCTGTATTTCTCACCCCACACAACTTATAAAAGGCTCCATCTATTCTATTTTTAAAAGAAGTTCTAGCATTTTCATATATATCCAAGGCCACCTCTCGCAAAGATAGCTGCTGTTTTTGAATAAGTGAAGATTCTGTTGTATTTTGTGCTATGGTGTTTTGGATTTTTTCTTGAATTTTTAAAGGAAGACGCTCAATTTCGGGGTCTAAACCTTCTTGAGATTTTTCATAGGCACTTCTTAATTGCGCCGATACTAGATAAGAGATATTGCTGCTCATAACACCTTACATGTTGTGTATGCATCTCATCCCCCAAAATGCTGTTAATAAAAAAACTGTGAAGTTTATTTAGATTATAGCACTCGTAGATAAAGATTAAATAAAGATATGGTGAAGGTTAAAAATTAATAATACCTGGGTTTAAGAAACTAATGCGCCATAATTAAGATTGTGGGATTCTATAAGCATGAATTACAGAAGACTTACCATAGAAAAAAGAGAAAAGATTCACGCCTTGGTTAACCAAGGCAAATCAAACAGAGAGATAAATGAAACGTTAAATCGTTCTCATACAACAATCTCTGGAGAATTAAAGCGATGTAAAACTCGATTTGAATATTCTCCATCAAAGGCTTACTCCCCAGAAAGGAGTAGTCTATTATAGATACTTGGCTGGAAGTTTGGTATGAACCAGTTAAGAAACTAATAAAAGACAACTCACTCGAGCAAATCAGTAAAACCTACTTTAAACTGCTTAGAGTGTTGAGAGGAGTTTCTGGATGGCAAGGTTGGAAAAATACTCAGATTCTATCGGTTTACTTTAAGATTAATTTTGAATGATTTAATTTATTCTTTGGTTAGTTTGGTATGCCAATTATTTTCAGTGTGATTTAGTGCCAAATCTAGTTGTTTGAATTTTTACAAAAATTTAGGTTTCTTTATGACATGTTGCAATCTTGAAATAGCATATTTTAGTTCGCTTAGCTCCTTACATAATAATCACAAGAAGAATTTATCTGTAAGTAAAGTCAGTTCGAAGGACTCTGTCTATTCAGAGTTTTTAGGAGATAAAAGCCTGAAATCTGAACGGATTCATCAGGTAGCTAAGACTCAAGATGTATTTGCTGCTCATAGTGAGGCTTTATTGTACACCTCATTTATCGATTTTGGGATATCGGAAGGTAGTGTAGATTCTGAGGTGTTGGTATGTAGACGTTGTTCTGAAGATGTTACGGTTGAAGAAACGCTCTCCAATGTAGATCTTGGATCGGAGAAGATACACGTAATCGATGTCGAAGAAAAAACAAGAGAAGGCTTTTTACGAAGGATGCTCACCTCTGTATTTAAAGATGGCATCCTTGGCTCTAAAAATAAAACAACCTAATTGGATTACCGCATTTCAACATCAGCAACACAGCGGAAGCCGTATGTGCCGTTCATCACGCCAGGGTTGTTTCTGTGTCTATGTGCTGAGCGTAGGTCTTCTTTCAGGCTCTTCCAGCATCCACCACGCAGAACGCGGTATACGCCCTGGAGAGGGCCTTTTGGGTCATTGGGCTCTTGTACTGATACGTTGTAGTAGTGGAAATCGTACCAGTCGTTACACCATTCGTACACATTGCCCGCCATGTCATAGATTCCATAACCGTTTGGCGGGTAGCTCATAACAGTTGTTGTGTCAGAGCTGAAAAAGTTAGCCTGCGAGCGTTCAATATTGATGCCTGTCGGATATATAGCATCCTCGAATCCACCGATTGCAGCTACTTCCCATTCTGCTTCTGTAGGAAGCCTCTTACCTATCCACTTGGCATAAGCCGTAGCTCCGTACCATGTGACTCCCACAACAGGATGACGTGAATATCCTGATTCGATATTTAGCTTTCCGCCACTTCTCTTTATTCTAGATTCTCTAAGACGTATCATGTCGTTGTTGTTGCAGTCTTTTTCTCCGCCCATCACTTCAAGAAAACGAACGAATTGCTCGTTGGTTACCTGGTGTATATCTATCGCGAAAGGGGATAGGATGATTTGGTGCCTTGGTGATTCATCTCGTCCTCCGGTATTGCTACCCCTGTAAAAGCTTCCGCCCGTGATGATAACCATTTCGGTCATTAGAGGGTCAAGGTTTTTAGCCTCAGATGCAGCCGGTTGGTACTTCATCACCACACTTTCTGTCTGAAAAATAGCGCCAGGATCAGGCTCAAATTGGGGACGCTCTATCTCTTGCGGTTTTAGGTTTAGCTTAAGTTGATAGCTAGGGGCCGGTGTATTGGCTGCAGTTGGCTCTTCTATGGGAGCTTCTTTTTTACATTCTGCCTTTGTTTTACCAGATCTAATCTGCTCTACAAGTTCTACAAGATGGATGGGTCTTCTTTGGGGGTTCATTTGTAGACATGATGATATTAACCTGTCCCAATCGTATTTGAGATCGGAAAATCTGTCTGAAGGCATTTCAAAATACCCTTGGGGCAGCTCTCTCATGTGCAAGTAATAAGCAACCAGTCCGAATGCATACACGTCAGATCTGATGTCTGCTGAGTAACCTTTTTGTCCCCAGCTTTTTTGCTCAGGAGCAAGGAATGCAAAACTGCGTATAAAAGACTGCTCCAGATTGCCCATCGAATTTTCTTGCGATCTAAATGCGTTGGATAGCGCGTGGCAAGTGTTTTCGAACATCCATCCTGATCCAAGAAGTCTTGTCAGGCCTAGGTCGGTAAGGTAAATGTGAATCCCTTCAGCTCCTTCTCGTATTACGATGTTAGAAGGCTGCAGAGCTCTGTGAGACAGAGCCTCGTGTTCTGACGTATGACTGTGCACGTAGTCTAAAGCTTGCGCAACTTGTGATACTATTTTGTAAATAGTCTCTTCCTTGAGTCTTCCAGGATGGTCGTGAATATACTGCTCTAGGCTGCAAACTAGTTCATCATCTTTGTGAAGATAGTCTGTTGCTAGAAAATATTTGCCATCGACACAGGATACGTTGTGAACCTTAACGATATTGGGGTGATCAAGCTGGTAAAGAGTT
>VGMB01000075.1 GCA_016866585.1 Chlamydiota bacterium | reverse complement strand
CGCTGCCAGGGTTTCTTTTCACCCTTTTAAGGTCTCCTTAAAAGGGTTTTTTCTTTTCTACTCCCAGCTTTTTTTCTCTTATACACTTACAATTAGCTACATGATCGTATTGCTATAATTTTAGACTAGATTTAAGCTCCCACCTAAAGCTTTTTATGACTGCATGTATAATTTCTTTCTAATTAACGGCTAGATAGCCTTTAAGGCTGTTTGCAATTTTTGAACAGATACGTTTGGATGTAATTTATAAGTAGATGATAATGGATATCTTAGATATCTAATTCTATTACTTCAGATTTAAATTTATGCATACGCTTGCAAAAATAAGGCTAAGAGCATGCAAGAGTCCTTTGGTAAAGACTTCTCTGCGATGGTTTGTTATAAATACCAATATATACATGTTAAAGATACGCAATGGCTAAAATTTCGAATGTCGTTATTTTTTCATAAATCAAATTGCAGTTTAATTATGAAACTACTTCCAACTTAATGGAGAGCTTGACTGTTACATTCATCTATCTACCTTCTTGTATCGTTTTGTTCATAACAAAGCTCTTTTTTTGCGGAAGGATCTCAGCGAAGTGAGGTAGTACTTGCACTAAAAATCTTCTTGCATTAGAGGATGGAAGGTGTCAGTAAATTAATTGTAAATATTTATGGCTATTACTGCTGAGTTAAAACTTGAAGAATTTCGACCCATTACAGTGAACCATGTTCCAGCTATTATTCCTATATTTTCGCTCCAGTTGTATTCTAGAGCTGGTGCTATGCTAAATAGTTCTGCGGATGGTTGGGTATTAGGTACTATCGTTTTACCCGTGAAGCGTGTTTTATTGAAATGATTGTATACCATATCCATAGCGAATCCAAATCGTTTGGTAAAGTTTGCTTCGACGGATGCTCCTATTTGAAATATGTTACCTGGAAATACAGTCCCCTTGGTGTTTACATCCCCACCATATACATTTGCTCCATTTACGGATGTTGCT
The DNA here is from genome assembly GCA_016866585.1 of Chlamydiota bacterium. Lineage (GTDB taxonomy): Bacteria > Chlamydiota > Chlamydiia > Chlamydiales > Rhabdochlamydiaceae > VGMB01. Next base: position 6,283 of record VGMB01000075.1, on the reverse strand, counting down.
GTCCCTACCGTAAATGAGGAATAAAACCTATATCCCAAAAAATGGATCGATTCCCCTAACTGTTTGATTGCAGAGAGGACTATGCCAATATTGGGAAGCCAAGATCCAGTCCCAAGGGAGTCTGTGGCAAGATTATTAGGATCAAGACCATCGTAGGACCCAACGGGAAAATTTACTTGAGCCCCTATCCTCATGGCAGGAGCCCATGAATTGATTTTACCTTCTCGAAGTTGAACTGAAATTTTAACTGGTAAATCACCAAATCCAAAGTATCTTTTTCCCTTATGTGAGTTAGACACCAGTTGAGGGATAATTGTAATACCTACATTTTTATATATTCCGGTCTGTAAAACTATTTGAGTGACGGCTGTATAGTAATTTTCCTGAGAATGGTATTTCCAGTTGCTATCATACTTTCCTGGTATGACAGTGTAGTATTCGTAGGGTTCTACGTTAATATGACCAAAAGGGACTACGTGGCCGGATGGCGCTAGCAATGGTCCAGTGAACCAAGGCTCTAAGCTGTTTTTATTCCCATAATGCTCCTCTACAGATATGGTGTGACCTTTTTCTAGAAAAGTAAGCCCAAGTAATACTATTGCAAGGGCTGCTTTATGTCTGTTGTTAGAATTCAATACAGGGTTCATATGAACTCCAAGGTTCGATTAGTGCATTATTGTTTGGAATATTTCAATGCCCAGTTCAATAAGTATAAATGTAATCAAAAGAGAAAGCAGTATCCTCCCCCCAGGAAGGCCTCTTTTTTGCAAAGGGAGTTTTTTTATGTATCTGCCGACCCATACCATAACAGGAGGGAGTAGGCCAAAAAGAATGGCGCAGCTAAAACCACCAGCGTAGCTCAGGGCTTTAAGAAATATATTTGGATTTATGATAGATATTAGCAGGGGAGGTACAAATACTAATAAGCATAGCAATAATTGTTTATACTTTGTTTTTTTGAGTTTCAATCCGTCCGCTAAAAAGTCATGGTAGGCAAGAGCTAGGGCTATGTATGATGTCGTCATTGTAAAAAAGGCAAATGATTTCCCTATCTTGAAAATGATGGCATCTCCAACTATTTGCTTGAGAGGCCATACTGCATTTTGACCCACCTTATTTGCTTCAATAAGTCCTTCAAGAGGTACTATTCCTAGGATCAAAACCTCCCATATGGCATATACGATAAGAGGTATGGAGGTGCCTATTAGAATACTTAGTCTCACTTTTTTTACATCTCTATTCATGTATGTCATAAGTGTTGGTACAATCACTTGGTATGTAAAGGCTGTAAATAGTATAGGAATTGCTAGCCAAGCCTTAGACCAATCAGCTCTTTTAAGAAGGTCTACTTGAACATGATCGTGAGAGAAAATAATAAAGGAAAGATAGGAAACAATCACTCCCACCATAAGAAAAAGATTTAGTCTATCAACCCATTTTGTTCCTAAGTAAACAATAGGAGAAAATAGGATAACATAAAGTATCGCAGATACCCATCTTGGTATTGGTGTACTGGTTATCTCCGAGATAATGTCCCCCCCACCTGCTACGTGCGCTATCATAACTGTTATAAACAGGAAAAGATAAACTAGCCAGCAACAAGCTTTTCCCCATTTTCCAAGAAGTTTTTCGCACATTGTGAGAAGGTTTGCATCTTTTGGCATCCATTGGCAGACTTCGAGCATTAAGAGGCCAGTGCAAAGCATAAATAGCCAGCATAAAAAGTAAATCGATATTGATGGGACAAATCCTGCTTGACCTGTCGCTATGGGCAAAGCGAGCATGCCAACACCTATTGTTGTTGCTGCAATCAAAAAAGTGCCGCCTAATACGTGGCCTAGTGAGTTAAATATACGCATGATGCCTCAAATTTATTCGAAAAATTTTTTTTACATTAATTCATTTTATGAATTTTCATAGAATAAATGAAAATTGGTATTTTTCTCTTTTTCTTTCTTAAAGGTTTACACTATTGGTTCTTTTTAGAGGACTAGACATTTTCTTCAGCACTGGGCTAACATAGTTCTTTTTATCGGGGTTAAAAGTGAGAATAGAACAAACGCTGTTTCCTGATGTTATAAAGATAATACCAACCGTGTATTTCGATGATAGAGGCTTTTTTTATGAAAGCTTCAAGGGTCCATTATTAAAAGACGCTGGATTAGTTTCTGAATTTGTTCAGGACAATCACTCTTTTTCTAAAAAAAATGTTCTGCGAGGTATGCACTTCCAAAAAGGACAGACTAAATTAATTAATGTGATTTCAGGTGTCATCTTCGATGTTTTTGTGGATATAAGAAAGGATTCAAAGACATTCGGTAAGTGGCAGGGAGTTATTTTAGATGGACAAAAGAAAGAGATCTTACTTATTCCTGATGGATTTGCTCATGGGTTTTACGTTCTTAGTGATGAGGCGCACCTTGTCTATAAGGTCAGCAGTGTTTACGATCCATACATGGAAAAGTCTTTTCGATACGATGATCCATTTGTTTCAATACAATGGCCAGAAGGAGAAAAAATCTTATCACAAAGAGATCAGTCTAACTTAAGTTTAAAGCAGGTGGTCTTATGAAGGTTTGGGTGCTCGGAAGTGCTGGGCTTGTAGGAAGATGTCTCGTTGAGTTTTTAAGAACTATGGATGTCCAGGTTATTGCTAGCGATAAAAAAATAGTAGATATCACTTGTTTTTCGGAATTAGAAAAGATGTTCAATGAGATCAAGCCAGATTATATCTTTAATTGTGCTGCGTACACAGCTGTGGATGATGCTGAATCAAGCAGAGAATTGGCTTTAGCTGTTAATGGAATAGCTCCAGGATATCTAGGCAAACTTACGCTATCTACCCATTGTAGGGTAATACACCTGTCTACAGACTACGTGTTTTCTTCAGAAAACCATATACCATTTAAAGAAGAAGATCCTACTTCTCCAATCAACTATTATGGTTTTACCAAGCTTGTAGGAGAAAAAAATCTTCTTAAAGAAAACCCTAATTCTTGCATAGTAAGGACATCGTGGGTATTTGGTCCAGGAGGTAAAAATTTCATATGTTCTATCGCAAACCTTCTTTCATCAAAAGAGGAACTGCAGATAGCAGGTGATCAGATAGGCAGACCAACATATTGTAAAGATCTGGTTGAGGCCCTTTGGGATCTAAAAGACTTTTCTGGTATATTTCATTTTGCCTCTTCTGGTTCTGCATCTAGATACGATATTGCTGTTAAAATTTTTGAATATATGAAACAAAATCACATTCCCGTGCTCTGCAAGCAAATCCATAATGTTTCATCGAAAAGTTTTATCACAAAAGCTCCAAGACCTTTATATTCCGTTCTCGATACTACAAAATATGAAAACTATGTTCATAAAGTCTCTCGTAACTGGACTGAAACATTGAAGGAGTTATTCAATGAACCGAAAGATTAAGAATATTCTAGTAACAGGCGGCGCTGGTTTCATAGGTTCTGCTTTCATCAGAAAAGTAATAAAAGATAATGTTTTTTTTGGTAATGTTGTTAACTTCGACCTTCTTACCTACGCCGCTGATTTAAGACATCTCGCTGAGGTAGAAAACGACTCTAGATATAGATTTGTTCATGGTGATATTTGTAATGAGGTGCTTATTGCAGATGTATGTAGAGATTTTGATATAGATACTATCGTGCATTTTGCTGCAGAATCCCATGTAGACAGGAGCATAGCTAGTCCTATCGATTTTTGCAGAACGAATGTTGAAGGAACTCTTCATCTTTTAGAAGTTATCAGAAAAAAACCTCACATCCACATACACCATGTATCTACAGATGAAGTTTATGGTTCACTTGGTCCCGAAGGGAGTTTTTCTGAAACATCTAATATCTTCCCTAATTCACCTTATGCGGCATCTAAGGCCGCATCAGATCATTTTGTTAGAGCTTATGTGAATACATACGGCATATCAGCTACAATTTCTCATTGCAGCAATAATTATGGCCCTTGTCAAAATGAAGAAAAATTTATTCCTAAAATGATAAAAAGTCTTGATGAAGGAAAAATGTTGCCTATCTATGGACAGGGATTGAACATAAGAGATTGGCTTTATGTGGAAGATCATGTTGAAGCTATTATCGAAATTTTACTAAATGGCCGCAGGGGAGAAACCTATGATATCGGAGGAGGTTATGAAGCTCCTAATATCGATATCGTTCATAAAATTATTGATCTTTTCTCTCAAATTTCGGGCAGAAATAGGAGCGATTTGTTGAATTTGGTTAGTTTTGTTCCTGATAGGTTGGGTCATGATTTTCGCTATAGCATAGACTCTAGCAAAATACAAAAAGAACTCGGTTGGGTTGCAAGTCATTCATTTGAGGAAGCTCTGACTAAGACCATACACTGGTATCTTTCTTCGAATAACTTAGAATATAGTAAGGATTAAAATGTGGAATGATAAAAAAATTGCGTGTGTTATACCGGCGCGTCTTCAATCAACTCGGTTCCCTAGAAAAATATTAGAACCTTTAAAAGGCAAACCCCTGATTGAGTGGGTGTGGAGTGCAGCCTCGAAGGTTTCTTATTTTGATGAGTTGGTCTTTGCTATTGATTCTGAGGAGACGGCTCGTGTTATTGAAGGGTTTGGTGGGCGGTACTATATGACATCTTTGGATTGTCCGGTAGGAACAGATCGACTTGTAGAACTTCAGAAAAGGAGTCTTGTTTCAGCCGATGTATGGGTCAACTGGCAAGCTGACGGCCCATTCATCACAGAAAAGACTATAGAAAACCTTTTACAGTCTTGCGATAAGGATAATGCTGATGTATGGACTCTAAAAAAAAGATTGCATAAAGAAGAAGATATAATTTCCCCAGACGTATCCAAGGTTGTTTGTGATGCGAATGGAAAGGCTCTTTATTTCTCAAGAGCAACCCTTCCTTTTTACCGTAAAGTGCCTGAAGGAAAGGAAAAAATTTATTATAAGCACGTGGGGCTTTATGCCTATTCTGACAATGGACTTAAAAAAATATCCACTCTTCAACCCTGCGACCTAGAGGTCATTGAACAGCTAGAGCAGTTAAGATTTTTATATAATGGAATGCATGTTCAAGTACATGAGACTCAATATGAAACATTTGAGATTGACTTGCCAGAACATGTTAAAAGAGCCGAAGGCCTTCTTCCTGGATAGGTCATTAACAAAGTTACAGTTATTCCACGTTGAGGTTTACCCTGGCTTGGGGTATAATTGTTGTAATTTATCGCTTTTAATTGGTAAAAGTCATGACGACAGAGCAGCTTTTAAAAGAAAAGTCCGAGTATAAATACGGCTTTTCTACTCAAATAGAGACGGAAAGCTTCCCTAAAGGGCTTTCAGAAGAGACCGTAATTGCTATATCAAAAAAGAAAAATGAACCTCAGTTTTTGCTTGATTTTCGTCTAAAAGCCTTTCGTCTTTGGGAAAAAATGCAAGAGCCTGACTGGGGACATTTTAAATACGAGCCTATAGATTATCAAAATATTACCTACTACTCTGCTCCTAAAAAAAAGCAGCAGCTAGATAGGATCGAGGACGTAGATCCAGAGATTTTGAAGACTTTTGAACGCTTAGGAATTCCGCTAGACGAGCAAAAAAGACTAGCAAATGTTGCTGTCGATGTTGTGTTCGACTCAGTATCTCTTGGAACAACTTTCCGGAAAACTTTGGAAGAGGCTGGTGTTGTTTTGTGTCCGATTTCGGAAGCAGTTCATAAATATCCAGAACTCATAGAAAAATATCTAGGTAGTGTTGTTCCGACTGGGGACAACTTTTTTTCCGCACTTAACTCCGCCGTTTTTTCTGACGGTTCATTCGTATATATCCCCAAAGGAGTGCGATGCCCTATAGAGTTATCAACATACTTTAGAATCAATGATAAGCAAAGTGGTCAGTTCGAGCGCACCCTTATTATAGCTGAAGAAGATTCTTACGTTAGCTACTTAGAGGGATGTACTGCACCGGCATATGATAACAATCAGCTCCACGCTGCAGTCGTTGAGCTTATCGCGTTAGATAGAGCGGAGATAAAATACTCTACAGTGCAGAACTGGTACTCTGGAAATCCCGATACAGGTGCTGGTGGTATTTATAATTTTGTGACCAAGAGGGGTCGCTGTCAGGGATATCGTTCGAAGATATCATGGACACAGGTCGAAGCTGGCGCTGCCATCACATGGAAGTACCCTAGCTGTATTTTACAAGGTGACGAGTCTGTGGGAGAGTTTTATTCTGTGGCTCTCACAAATGGGTACATGCAGGCAGATACCGGA
>VGMB01000074.1 GCA_016866585.1 Chlamydiota bacterium | reverse complement strand
CCTTCTTTATTCACATGGAAATAATTAAATCTTCTATCAAAAAGAACATTCATTTTTTCTGGAATAAAGGCTCCGTTATCAACAAGTATGTGCATTAAATCCAACTCCAGTTCTTCACCGCTTGTTGAATACCAAGAGCTATCCACATTTTCACGAGTTAGAACATCACTTAAAGGAATTCTAGACATCCAATTATTAGCAACAACCAGATTATTAGTAGAAGGAAGGTACATACCCTCTGCGAACCATTTCAAAGTTCTTAATTCAACATTTTTATCACATGCTATGTATTGTTTTTTAGGGCGGATACAAAAAAGCTGAGGATTTTGTATCAACTCCCTAACAAACGTCATACGATATTCCCGAGGTGCAGAATAAAATACTGACCTAGCAAAGACTTCGAGCATGTCTTGTGAAATTGGATGTGTATTTCCTTCTGCATCTTTAGCTCTAAGCATTATAGAACTAAAAATCGCTCCATCTTCGCTGTCTAAATAGCGACCAACATCTCTAGACATAAGTCTGTGATCTGTGTTTTTTCATTCTCAGCTTCATCACTAGGATTTTGAAAATTTACTACCTGATTACTAAAGTTTGTTGATGATGATACTGTCATAAAGTCCCCTTATTATTTGAAAAGTTAACTTTAATTTTAAAATAAAATATTAAATTCTAAATAAAGACATTAACTGTTAATAAAAAAATTCACTGTAAAAATAACTTAGAAAGGGTTGAGTTCCTCAAAACACACTTTTTTTCGTGTTAGATTTTCCCACCACTGGAGTGGCCTCAAGATATTCTCAAGTATTGGACTTTAAGCAAGTTAAGCAGTTTATAAATTTAATAAAAACATAAATTAAATTAAATTAAAGATAGGCTATATTTTAAATTATTAAAATATATTTAATTTTAGTATAATTACTATCTAGATAAATAAAAAATATGAGATTTTCATGTCAGCTATTGCTTCAACTTCATCACCATCCCCTTCTATAGATTTAACCACAAGAACTTGTGATAGAATTACTTGTGAAAATAAAATCTCGACTTTATTCCTGGGGGCGCAACAGCTTTTAATACCTCTGAGAGAGCAGTTAGACAGATCTCAACTTTCAGGAAAATGGATAGTAGAGCTTGATCCTATGTATAATGAGGCAGAAGTCATTTTTGGTAGAGACTTTAGAGTAATAAGGCACGATGGGTCCCATCTTTTACCTTCAATGCTCTGTGAAAAAAACCTCGACTTTAAGTTTTTAGCTTATCTGCCCATAAACTGTAGACAGATAGCTCAATATTTCCATAGAGCCGGATATGGAAAAGGGTTTTCCGAAGAATATATCGATAAAAAAGAAAAAGTTGCTAAGGATCTGGGCCTATCTCATGAAGTAGGAAGAAGCGTCCTAGAGGGAGGAAATTGCTTAATTTTCAAAAATGCAGAGGGGCAGCAGCGATCCATAGTCGGTCTGTCTAGCGTTAGCCTTACTCTGATTAATCTTGAAGACAGTGGTTATTTTTTAGAAAACAGTGAGAGGATTGCAATTTTACAAAGTACTATCGATATGCCTTCCGAGGATTTTCTTAGAATGGCCAAAAATAAAAACCTTCTTGAAGAGTTTTTGCCTTTGTATGATGAAATGCTAGAGAATAGAAGTAAAAATCCAACGAAGTTTATGGAGCTCCAAACTGTTATCCGACAGAGGTTTGGTGGTATTACTGGAGTCAAAATGGAAATGATGGCTCCGATTAGTTCATCTGATATACCCACATATAAAGATAAAGCTAAAGAATTGCAGGCTAAATGGAGTATAAGTCAGGAAGTAATAGCTGAAGACCTTCAGCTTCCTCTAGACTCTATCGGATTTATACCACAATTGGACTTTCACATAGACCTGTCGATTTTTGTAGCCCCCGGTGGAAAAGTCTTTATACACGATGAAGAACAAGTATTGAGTCTCTTACCTGAAAGATCAAAAAATAAGCAGATTGAATCTTATAGAAAACAATCAGAATCACAATATTTGATAAATAGAAAATGGAAACTCTCTTGTGCTGATGAAATAGTTAAACTTGGTGGGGAGCCTATATTTGTTCCTGGTAAACTAGAAGGATTTGCAAATAGTAGCATCCACCCCATTAACTTAATGAACGCTGTACTTTTAGACGATGAATCTAGGTCTCTAGTAATCACTGCTCAAAGCGGTGTAGAAACCATCGACCAAATATTTTCTCAACTTGTAACAGGTAACATTCCATCCTGCGAGCTCTTATTTCTTGATGAAAGACTTATGAGCACCCTACTAAGAGAGACATCTGCTGGCCTCCACTGCATAACATGGGAAAATAAAAGTTAATAAAAAATAATTTAAATTAATTGCAAAATAATTAATAATTAAATTAAGTTGGTATTAATAATAGGTTTTAAAATGGCTGATAAAGATGAAAATTTCCCTGCTTTTAGAAATTTCCCAGGCATTCCCTTTTTTGATGAAGACCTTTGGAAATTAGAAGAAAAAAATGAATCAGGTCTTTCCGTTTCAGAGGACAACAATAACATATATGTAGAAGCCCACCTACCAGGTCTAAAACCTGAAGATATCGAGCTGACCTATGATAAAGGTATACTTTGGATCCATGGTGAAAAAAACGAACAAGAACAAGATAAAAAGAAAAAATATTACAAAAAGGCTTCAAGCTCCTTTTCTTATAGAGTGCAGATACCAGGACTTATTGATGATAAAAAAGAACCTGAGGCCGTGTACAAAGATGGGATCATGAGGGTTAATTTTGCGAAATCAGGAAAGAAGGAATCTAAAAAAATTAAATTCAAATCCAAGTAATTAAAAAAAGGACAGGAAGACTTGTTAAAAGATCCTCCTGTCCTTTTAATCTTAAAAATATTTAATCATTAAATAGGCACTACCTGTGAGCCAAAAAAACAAAATACCTGCAAGGTAGAACGGCTTGCAACCCACTTGTTTGATTTTGTTAATACTAGTTTCTATTCCAATTGAGCCCATAGCCATCGTTAGAAATAAAATATCGATCTGATTTATAATAGCTACAACACCAACGGGGATCCACCTCATAGAATTAAGTCCGATAACAGCAAGAAATCCTAGGGCAAACCATGGTATGGTTATCCCCTGTTTCACTTTCCCTTTGATTTTACCTTTAAAAAACATTGCACAAATTAACAGAACTGGAACAAGCAAGATAACCCTAAGCATTTTTACAACGATAGCAGTAGTCGCGACATCTTGGCTTATAGCTGATCCAGATACTATAACCTGAGCTACCTCATGAACACTAGCGCCTGAAAAAACACCGAACTGCTGAGGAGTGAATCCAAACACATCCGATTGCTGTAGTATTGGATATATAAACATAGACAAAGTCCCAAAGACAACAACGGTTGCAACAGCTATTGTTGCTTTGAAGGGTTGGCTTTTCACAACATCTTCCATAGCAAGGACCGCAGCTGCACCGCAAATTCCAGAACCAACACCAACCAAAAGAGAAAGATCACTATCTAGCTTAAAAAGCTTAGATCCAATCCACCAACCTAGCAATATTGTGGAAAAAACTATTAGTACATCTAAAACAAGACCCTGTAGCCCAACAGCAAACAGCTGCTGGAAATTGACTCGAAACCCATACAAAATAATAGCTAATCTTAAAAGTCTCTTGGAACAAAAATGAAGTCCTCTAGACCAATCTTGAGGAAATTGATGATGAAGTGTATTTCCGTAAAATATTCCTAAAACAATAGCGACCATAAGAGAACTGATTCCATATTCAGCAAGTAAGGGTATTGAGACTATGTAAAGGCTTGAAAGGGCAAACAAAAAAACAAATACAATACCATTTACCGTGCCTGTAATATTTTTTTTTGAAAAAGGCATGAAGACCACCTAATATATGCTTAAATAACTCTTAAATAAGCAAAATCGATATTATTTAAAACATTAAATTAGATTTGCTTCTGCAAAATATCCAAAATTATACGATTTAAATAAATTTAAAAATTGTTTTTTTTACCATTTCGGGAGTATAATTAACTCTAATCTCAAATAGAGAGCTCGTAAATATGACAAAAACTACCTCTTTTAATGCAAACCCTATTTTAATACGAAAAAATTACGACATTTATAATGTTACAGATAGTGTTGGGCTAAAAGTTAGAACTATTTTTGGAAACAAGGACTACATTTTAGAGCCGTTAGAGAATCTAGAATCTTTAAAACCACAGCAAAAGATCTGCGGGGAGCGTTTCAAAAGACTTATTATTTTGGCTGCCAATTACCACACTGAAAGCCTAGATCATGATCTTCTTAAAGATAGAGATTTTCAACTTTTTTCTGCCACGATTGCTGGTGCAGAGAGCTTGCAGACTAAGAAATTAAGGGCTATTCATAAAGCAATTTACCTAAGCTTCGGAACTTCTCATCCTTATTTTAGCTATAAAATTTTAGAAACAAAATACTGGCAAGAGGCCCTTCTTCCAGACCATCCTAATGGCACCGAAATAAATGATTTATTGAAAATTTGGGCTAGAAGCTCCTCTTCCTGTTCATTCGAAGCATTTTTATACAAATTCAAAGCAGATCAAGGTGTTTCTAAAGTCAGATATCTCAATCCTGTAGAACGTGTTGAATATGCTGTTGATTTCGTTGACGGTAAAATTTATAAAAATGGACATCCTTTCCATACTGACTTTGTACGCTCTGAAAAATCAAATCACTCCGCCATATACGCTATTTTACCTGATGAAAAAATGTACATAGGCCCCTACATCACAGGAAAATTTCATCATTCAAGCTTTAATAGCGGACAACCTGTTTTAGGCGCTGGTGAAATCATAACTAAATCTACTGGTGAAATTAAAAGCATCTCCAGTAAAAGTGGTCACTTTAAACCTTGTGCCAAGCAACTTTTAGAGACTTTGAAATATCTTGAAGAGAAAAAGGTTAATTTATCCGAAATTAACCTAATAGAAAATTCTATAGACTCTTTATCTCATCATCCATCCGCAGAAACATTTCTAGTGGAAGAATCTGAAAGAATAGGATCTCCTAGAGAAAGGCAAAGTCCTTTGCTTTTTCATGAAACCACCTCTCCCTCTTCTCCTTATCTTTTACGCAGAATACCCTCAGCGTCTTTTTCCAGGAGTAATGGCATAGGATGGGATATAACAGGCTCACAAACACCATCTCCTTCCTACGCGATGTTTTTGTCGAATGCCATCAAGGGAAAAAGCTCTCCTATTCCTGATCAAAAAAAATAGATCTAACAAGGAATATCTTGTTAGATCTATACGTTTTTATTTTGAAAAAAGTAACTAAGGCCTTAGAGACTTTTTCGTTAAATCAAGAATGGCTTTAGTATATTTGTCTTGTATCTGTGCATAAGAGATATTACCGCTATCAAGCAAAGAGTTCCTTTCTCTTCGTAATGCAGCAATGGCAGCTGGATACTTTTGAGCTAAAAATTCAATCCAATCCTCTCTATCGATTAAGATATTATGTTTAGCCTCTAGTGTTGATATAATTTCATTTATATGAGCTGCTGCTAAGTCCAGATCCTCCTGAGTAACGCCGCTACATCTAAAATACAGCATATCATCAACATCAATTTGTATATTCAATCTTTCCCTTAGTTTCACCGGATATGCAAGATATACCTCTATCTCATCCACAAAACGAAGAGTTTGAATTTTAGCTCTTGCTATGTTTTCAAGCTGCTCAATCATCCAAGGACCATGAATCAAAAACTCTGCGAAGTTTTTAGCATCGTTTCTATCAATAGTTGCCATTTTAGCTTTTAGGCCTATGTGTAAAATAGAAAGAGCCATACGATCACCACAAGTTTCTGTAGCTCCATGGATAATTGAAAAAAAGTCCCGCCTAAAATTCTCATTTGTCTCAGCAAGACTAAGATAAGAAAGTATTTTTCTAGAAAAGCCACCTTCCTCGTCCCTTAGACTATCTTGCATATAATCAAGCCGTGACATCCACATTCTAAGGAGCTCTTCCTTTTCATTTTGTTGAATAAATTGATAAAGACTTGGATATCTTTGTTCAAAAACCGTCACTTCTTCATAACCTGCCTTGGCATAAAGAGAAGCTAAAACCCGATCAATAATTTCATTTTCTAAAGGTACTACGTGAAAAGTTTCTTCAATAGAAAATGAAAACCTTGGACCTACATAATCTTCTCCTTCCGAGAGTTCTCTTAGTCTGTTTATAACGTTAAGTGAAAGACCTGAATTTTCTAAATCGATCCTACAAAATCTATTAATTTCAATTACAGAATTAGGCAAATCCCTCAATTGGTTTTGATTAAGGCTCATGTCTCTCAAATTTCCTAAATTACAGATCGTTGTCGGAATAGTTTCTAGACGATTTTCAGTCAAAATTAGAGTGTTTAAAGATCTAAGATTTCCTATAGACTGTGGCAAATTTTCAATTTGATTGCTGTTAAGTCTTATCTCTTCAACACGCTCAAGGTTTCCAAAAGATTCCGGCAAACCTCGGAGTCTACTGTATGAGCAACTTAAGTGTCTCAAATTTCTAAGATTACCTAAAGATTCTGGTAGAGAGTGAATTTCTGTACGAGTGATTTGTAAGATCTCAAGTTGCGTAAGATCTCCCAAGCGATCTGGTAAGTTTTCGATTGTAGGTATATCAGCTATCATTAATCGATCTAATACACGAAGATCACATATTGAATCCGGCAAATGGTGAAGATTACCTTCTTGTATGCTCAAAAACCTCAATCTATTTTTTAATTCAGTATTACTAAATATATCCGGCAATGAATCAACCTCTTCTTCACTGAAAAAACTATCTAATACCAAAATTAACTCTGTTTTACTTGGATCGTTGATAAACTCTAAAATACATCTAGACAAGTCTAACTTGCATTGATTATTTCCAGCCCAATTTATTAATTTTTCTTCAGTTTCTACATACTCTAAAGACTGAAATAACTTTTCAGTTTTATCGAAATCTCTGATATGCGATGAACTCCAACTAGGATTGCCTGTGTTTCTGACACCACAGAACCTGTAAAAGGCTCCATCGACTCTATTTCTAATAGGATCTCCTGCCGTATCATATATATGCAAAGCCACATCTCGTAGAGCTAGCTCCTGCTTTTGGATGGGAGAAGAGTCTGATGTATTTTGTAATATAGTATTTTGAATTCTTTCTTGAATTTCTAAAGGGAGACGCTCAAAATGAGGATCTAAACCTTCATGAGATTGTTGATAGGCACTTCTCAACAGTGCCGATAATAGAAATGAGGGATTGCTGC
>VGMB01000073.1 GCA_016866585.1 Chlamydiota bacterium | reverse complement strand
TGCACCAGCTACAAAAAGAATTACCACCACCATTTCCTATTTATAATACAGGATCAGCAGATCCTATCATTGGGTCAACGCTTTCGACTAGTATACAATCTCAAACAGTATTACAAGATCTTAAAACTGCCCAACCAATACCAGAACAAGTACATAAAACGTCTTCTACTGCTAATCTAAACACAATAACTTCTTTTGCAAATCAAGGAATCAAATCAAAAGCTGCTTCTGTGAAATCTGAAGAACCAAAAGAGAGCGCTCCTACAGAGACACCAAAACCAACTGAATTATCACAACCAATTCTTGATATAGCAATAGAACAGACAAAAGCACCATCTCCTCAAGAAAACATTGAGAAGACAAAACCTACAACTTCTATAACAGAAGAAAAAGTTAAAATGTTATCAAAACCCAAAGTCAAACACGAAACCGTTATTCGCTTTGCAGCAGTTGAATTAGACGGAGTGTTTACAAAGAAATAATTGTAAGGAGCATATAATCATGGGCAGCGGATTCGCCAAAATGAAAAAACAAGCTAAGCTTATGGAACAGCAAATAGAGCAAATGAAAGAGAGCATGAAAAACTCCTCTTACACAGGAACTAGCGGAAATGGCCTAGTAACAATCACACTCAATGGCGAGAAAGAACTCAAAGAAATAAAAATCAAACCAGAATGCGTAGATCCTAATGATGTAGAAGGATTGGAAGATCTAATAAGAGCTGCATTTGACGATGCAAAACAAAAGATTTCCAATGAATCTGACTCAAATTTTTCGCTTCCGAGCGGCATGTCGCTTCCGAGCGGCTTTTCATTTCCATTTTAATTAGAGTCCGCTCGACGAGCGGACTATTAGAAAGTTTGAACCAAAACCTGAACCTGCTCTATTTTTGAAGAAGATTTATCTCTTTTTGTCAGGGGCAGTGAGTCAGAATACGCTTCGACTAATCTTTTAGAAATTTCAATAGGAGAGCTCATCTGAAGTATAGATTGAGCTAGATCATATGCTTCCAGAAGAACAGTGTTTCTAACAGCTCTTTTCACGTATGGAATATATCTTGGAGAACATGAAAATTTATTAACACCCAAACCTAGTAAAAGAGGAATAAAAATAGGATTTGAAGCTATTTCCCCACATATTGTTACTGGTTTATTTTGTTTTCTTGCCTCCATAACGACCATCTTTATCATGCGAATTACACTAGGATGTGCTGGATAACAAAAATCGCTCATAGCTGGATTACTGCGATCCATCCCTAAAGTATACTGGACAAGATCATTGGTTCCTATTGAAAGAAAATCTGACTCTCTGGTTATCGCATCACAAATAAAAACAACAGACGGCACTTCAATCATACAGCCTATTTGATAAGTTCTTTTGGTAACAACACCCTGATCCACCAGATCATCTTGAACTTCTGCGATGATTCTTTTAGCCTCTTCAAGTTCATGAATATCTGAAATAAGTGGTAGCAAGAGCCTTACATCAGCATCTCTAGCTGCCCTCATAATAGCCCTAAGTTGAGTGCGGAAAATATTAGGATGTCGCAAAAGAAATCTGATACCCCTACAACCAAGGACTGGGTTTGCTTCTTTTTCATGCTCAAAGAAAAGCTCTGGGTTTTTATCACCGCCAATATCAAAAACACGAATAACTACGGGAACACCTTTAGATTTTTCGACTAATTCGCAGTATGCCTGATATTGTTCCTCTTCAGATATATACAAGGTATGCTTTTCTAAAAACAGATATTCCGAACGAAAAAGACCGATCCCCTCAGGACGGTAATTATGCATTTCTTCAAGGTCGTTCAAATTACCAACATTTGCAAAAACATGAACTAAATAACCATCAACTGTTTCAGTATTGTGATTAACATCTTGCTGCAAGAGCTTGTAAGATGTTTTTAAGCGCGTTTTAACTTCCTTATATCTATCCAGAGTTTCTTTTTCAGGATTTATTATTATTTCACCAGTTTGGCCATCAAGAATTATATCTTTGCCTTGTAAATTTTGAAAAAGATCTACATCTATACTTGAGACATAAGGAATACCTTTAGCCCTAGCAATCAAAGCTGCATGAGAATTTCCACCACCACTTTGAGTGACGAAACCACTCACCCTAGACGCTTGTATTGCTGCAGTATGAGATGGGATCAATTCCTTAGCAAAAACAATAGAACCTATTGGAATTTCGGAAAAATTGATTTTATTTTTGGCACATAAATGCCCTAGTATTCTCTTGGATAAATCTAAAATATCAACTAATCTTTGTTGAAAAAAAGAGTCCTTCATCTTCGCGAATTTTTTCTCATATTCACGTATTACTGCACTAAAAACCGCTTCAGTATTTCTCTTGACTTTACGTATTTTTTCTTCAACATGAGCAGTAATTAAAGGATCATCGAGCATCATGATTTGTGAATCTATAATATCAACAGCCTCTGTAAGGCCCTCAGATTCTAGATTTTTCTTCAAGTAGTTCAATTCAACCCTACAATCCGAAAGAGCTAATCTATATCTTTCAATTTCCTTATCAACCTGATCTTTTTTTATGGAAAACTCCGGTATGGATTCGTCAGCTTGAGCATTTATAAAGAAGGACGCTCCTATAGCTATACCTTCACTCACCGGCGCACCCTGAAGTCTAAATTCTAAGCCTTCTTCCATATAACTACTCTCCAAACCCGTTTTCAAATACCTCAGTTAATTTCGACATCACATCCTGGGCATCTTCCCCTTCTACATCTATCCTAACAATGGAATTCTTTCCCGCAGCTAACATCAAAATACCCATTATGCTTTTTGCATTTACTGTCTCATTATGACAAGTAAATGACACCGAAGATTTTGCATCTTGTATTAATCTCACTATAACTGTAGCAGGACGCGCATGAAGCCCTAGGGGATTTTTAACTTTAATTTTGTAGGAAAGTTTCACAGGCTAGTCTTCCTCTTTCTTTGTTTCCTTGAAATCGTTTCAAGGAGCTTTATATTAAAATCTTTTGCCGAATTATATCCCATCTCTTTTAATCGATGATTGAGAACAATCGTTTCTATTAATAGCGCAACGTCCCTACCTGGCTTAACAGGAATAATATGGTAAGGCACTTTAACGCCTAGCAAATCTATGTGTTTTTCTTCTAATCCAACTCGGTCATAGAACTTTTTATCATCCCAAACTTCCAACTTAATAACCATATCTATGCGTTTGTCATCACGAACGCATACAGCACCATATAAGTGAGCGACGTTAATAATACCTATTCCACGTATCTCCATAAGGTGCCTAGTCAATTCAGCTCCATAACCCTCAAGATAGAGGCCCTCTCTTAGCTTAACCTTAACTACATCATCGGTAATCAATCTATGACCTCTTTCAATTAAACTTAAAGCAGCCTCACTTTTACCGACCGAAGAGTCTCCTTGAATAATAACCCCAACACCAAAAGCCTCAACAAGTGTTCCATGACAGGTAGTCGTTGGTGAGAATTTTTCAAGCAGGAGGTATGTCAGGCGGCTCTGTAACTCCATAGTTTTAAGACTAGAGCGAAGCAATGGGACACCTAGAGAATTACAAGAATTAATAAGCTCAATTGGCGGCGCAAGTTTTCCGGCAACTACTACTAGCGGGGTCTCCTGAGTTATAATCGAAGAAAGCCTATCAGATCTAACATCTGAATCTAGATCATTTATGTAAGAGACCTCCGAATTACCAAACACAAGTATTCTTTGGTTTACATAATTCTTTAAGTATCCAGATAAACTTAATCCAGGCCTATGAACTTCTGGAAGTTTGATCGATTTACTAAATCCTTTTTTACCACCTAAAACTTCAAAAACTAAAGTATCCTTGTAGGAATCAAACACTTGCCTTACAGTAACCATTCTTCTCCTATAGGCTCCAAATAAAAATTCAACCAATCAAAAAAAGTAGTAAAAGCCAGGGTATTAGTAATAGAATCGAAAGATTGATAATCAGAGATACTACCGTCTCTTAGTGAAAAAAATACATTTCCCACGTCAGATCCATAATGCCATTCTTTCAAAAAGCACTGATAAGATTTTGTTCCAAAAGACTCGTAGAAAGGAATAAGATCATTATGATCTATAAAGTGACCTCGATTTTTGATAAGTAATCCCCTTTCAGAAATATCCCTTATCAACTTTCTATACATTCTTAAAATATCCTGTCCCCTCAATACTCCTGTATCAGTATGCTTACTAAATCCGTTATGGACATGTAGAAAACTAAGATAGTCCTTAGGAAGAAGTCCACCAAATTGTCCACTCAAGTACAAAGAATCTTCGAGGGCGATCGGAGGCATACCATGATAGAAACAGCTTTCATCAGCTAAACTATAAACCATCTCGGTTTCGTACGGCAAGTCGGGTCCTAAATTAAAAAGAAACACACCTACATCGTCTAAATTTTGAAAAAAAGTGCTAAGGTTATTTAGATTTTCCTGAGAACCAGAAAGTTGTTTCATCCATAAAGAAAAAACAGCTTCTATACGGTCTTTCTTGCTTAATTGGCAAATATCATGCCAAATCTTGGGAATAGACGGGACTAGATCGCTAGCTTGTTTCCAAGTGATCTCTTCTCTTTCATGAAGAGGTATAGCTTCGTAAAAGTGACATTCCCAAAGACTGGATAAACCACTATTTCTGTAATAATTGCGCACATGAGAATTCATTCAAAATCTATGCCCACGACAATTTAGTTGAAAAAAGCTTAATGGATAAGAGCTGATTTTTAAAAGAGAAAAAATTTATCAGAAGCGAACACCGACAGCTTGAAACTAATAATTGTAATTGGCCTTTTTTGAATAAAACCCCAAGACCGTTTGCATATTATTTAGGAATTTAGATTAAATAGTTTGCAAAAATATTATGAATCAGGCCAACTACTAATAAGGATATTAATATAATTCCAAGAGATAATCATGAGCACAAGTAAAGTAGTAATAATAGGCAGCGGGTTTGCAGGACTAAATGCAGCCAAAGCTCTAAAACACTCCTCCTTCGATGTAATGTTAATCGATAAAACGAACCATCATCTTTTTCAACCATTACTTTACCAAGTAGCAACAGCTGCTTTATCTCCAGGAGAAATAGCCTATCCAATAAGAGAGATCTTCAGAGGACAGCGAAATACAACTACTATTATGGCCGAAGTTGTATCAATAGATAAAAACACAAAAAAAGTATATCTCATTAATGGAGATGTGATTTCCTACGACTTTTTGATTATTGCTACCGGTGCAAGACATTCCTATTTTGGCAATGATGCATGGGAGAAATTCGCCCCTGGCCTAAAAACAATTCAAGACGCTTTGTCTATCCGGGAAAAAATTCTAAGCTCATTTGAAAAAGCTGAAAGACTAAACAACCCCGGTGATGCTTCTAAATATCTAAATTTCGTAGTCATAGGTGGAGGTCCCACTGGAGTAGAAATGGCTGGTGCTATCGCCGAAATAGCCAAAACAACATTATTCGATAATTTTAGAAGAATTAAACCCGAAACTGCTAAAATCTATCTAATTGAAGCCCTTCCTAATATTCTTCCAGTTTACCCAGCAGACCTATCGTCTGAAGCTCAAAAAGAGCTAGAAGATCTAGGAGTGATAGTAATAACAGGCAAAAAAGTCACCAATATTGATGAAAATAGCGTTACAGTCGAAGACCAAGTCATTGACACTGTAAATGTTATTTGGGCAGCAGGAAATCAAGCTTCTGAACTCCTTAAAACACTAGACGCCCCTCTTGACAGGCAAGGTCGCATTATTGTTGAGCCTGACCTCTCCATACCCGACCACCCTGAAATATTTGTAATAGGCGACTGTTGCCACTGTAAAGGAAAAGATGAAAAACCTTTACCAGGCGTTGCACCTACAGCAATCCAACAAGGCCGTT
Source organism: Chlamydiota bacterium (assembly GCA_016866585.1). Classification (GTDB taxonomy): domain Bacteria; phylum Chlamydiota; class Chlamydiia; order Chlamydiales; family Rhabdochlamydiaceae; genus VGMB01. The sequence goes on along the minus strand of VGMB01000073.1, from coordinate 1,400 downwards.
ATGTAGGTCACATTCTTAAAAATAATATAGCCAAACAAAATAGATCCCCTTTCTCGTACTTTGACAAGGGAAGTATGGCGACAATCGGAAAAGGAAAAGCTATAGCTATGGTAAAAAAATTCCATTTCTCTGGATTTATAGCCTGGTTAGCTTGGGGTTTCATACACATACTCTATTTGGTAGGATTCAAAAATAGGCTGGCAGTTCTTATAGGTTGGATTGGTGTGTTTTTTTCCGGTCAGCGCGGAGCAAGAGTAATTCAAGGAACACTGGACAAAGAAAAAAAACAATAATTTTCAGTGATTAAAGCATCAAACTTCAGCATACGCTGGGTATGGGAAAAACACCCAGCGCTACTCATTAGCATTTCATTTTTGCTAGGATTATGTTTTTGGCTAAACTACAGCAGTATATACCTTATTCTTTTTACATTTATTACAACGCTTACTGTCGCAAGTAAAAAAAAGAAAATTTCGATATATGTAACAATGATTTTTTCTTTCGTATTTGGAGGATTTAACAGCTGTTTTTTTTTACATAACGACATAAAACTGCTCGAACAACAACATGGAGTTGGCATATTTCATCCTAAAACCATAAAACTTCAAAAATCATTCTTTAACACATCTCATGTTCACCATGGCGTCTTAAAATATTATAAAGATGTCGGCGGAAATGAATTTTTTGATATTCCCTGTCAAATCTATTCACCCAAAGGAAAACCAGCCCCTTTGGGTGATTGCAATTATTACCTTGAAGGCATTCTAGAAAAAACAAAAAGCCAGACTTTTATTTTCAAACCTACCGGTCCGTGGATGAAAATTAACAATACATTTTCTTTAGCTAAACTAAGATATGAAATTAAATCAGCATTTAGATCTTTTATTAAAAAACGAATTAAGGATGAAAAGATTTCAGATTTTTACTATGGACTGTGCGCTGGTGAAATCGACAATAAAATGCTATCTCATGATTTCGCCAAACTTGGACTCCAACATATTTTAGCGATTTCAGGATTCCATTTTTCCCTAATAGCAATCTTCTGCGGATTGTTATTAAATACTGTACTACCTAAAAAAGCCTGCTCTATTCTTTTAATTATCTTATTAAGTTTATATTTTTTACTTCTAGGAAACACACCTTCGGTATTTAGAGCGTGGGCAGCTATCATGATTCATGTATCAGGAAAATTATTACGTAGAAAATCTAACGGCTTAAATACCCTTGGAGTCTGCCTGTTGTTAGAACTAATCTTTTTTCCAAAAAATATTTACAATTTAGGATTTCAATTTAGCTTCGCTTGCACATTTGGTATTCTGTTACTCACTCCATCTGCACTTACTTGGATAAGTTATATTTTTCCAAAAAGAACAGAAATAGAATTGCAACAATTATCTAAA
>VGMB01000072.1 GCA_016866585.1 Chlamydiota bacterium | reverse complement strand
GTCGATGCAAATGTTCTTGTATTTGAAAGAATTAGAGAAGAATTTGCAATTTCTGGCAGAATCAGCTCGGCAATTCAAGGCGGATACAAAAAAGCTTTTTCTGCGATAGTTGACTCAAACGTAACTACAATCATTGCCGGACTTGTACTACTTCATTTCGATTCTGGACCAATAAAAGGTTTTGCTCTTACATTAATCATAGGTATTGTATCTTCGATGTTTACAGCATTGTTTATGACTAAGTTTTTTTTCCTTGAATGGATAAAAAACCCAAAAAATAAAAAACTCGATATGTTGAACTGGTTCAAGAACAAAAACTTTAATTTCTTGAAACAGACAAAACTCACACTTATTCTATCAACCATAATCATAACAATAGGATCCGTATTCTTTATTGTTCAAAAAAACACGATAATGGGTATGGATTTTACCGGAGGTTACACACTAAACCTAGAGATTACACCGAGTGAGAAAGGTAATTATAGAAGCGATGTTGAAGAGGCTTTAGTTAAGTCTGGACTAACTCAACAAGAATTCCAGATACGGGAATTAAGCCCTTCGAATAATATTCGCTTATTTTTAAGCAACAGCTTAGATCAACAAGGCAACGTTTTCTATGGTTTGGACATTAAATACAACCAAATTGCGAACGGCCTTTCAAATCAGAATCCTAAGGTTTGGTGGATAATTTCATCCTTACAAAATAACGGTATAACAATAACAGAGAACTCTTTAGCTAGCATAGATTCATCATGGGCTCAAATAAGCGGACAAATGTCTGAAACTATGAGGAATAACGCCATTTTCGGACTACTTCTGGCAATGGTAGGTATCTTAGTGTACATAACGATTCGCTTTGAATTTAAGTATGCTATAAGCGCAACTTTGTGCCTCGCGCATGACGTTTTATTTACTCTAGCCATCTTAGCCATACTACATGCTATAAATGTACCCTTACAGATCGATCTTAATATAATAGCAGCACTTATGACAATAGTTGGTTATTCACTCAACGACACAATTATTGTTTTTGATAGAATAAGAGAAGATGTAAAAAATATGAAAAACCGCAAGTTTACAGATATAATTAATCATTCTCTAAATGTAACATTAAGTAGAACATTAATGACATCTGGAACAACCCTACTAGTTCTTTTGCCTTTGATTGCTCTAGGAGGAAGTACCATCCTGGGATTTTCACTGGTAATGGCTATAGGTGTAGTATTTGGAACATTGTCCTCATTATTTGTAGCTGCACCCCTAATGCTCTTTTTCCACAAACGAGAAGAAGCAAAAGAGAATCCTACCGTTACAATATTGATGAACTAAGTGCTTAGAAAAATTTGCACTAAACTTTTTGGGCTTGCCGAGAAATTAAAAATTATTGCCTAATCACCCTAGATATAATTTATTCTCAGCAAGCCAGTATGGCCTAAGAAAATGTTATTGGAGCATAAATGTCGCATTATTCTACACACAAGGAACCCTCCTGGGTTTACCCTAGAGTCGATCCTGAGTGGGTTAAAACTATAATTAGAGAGTTTAACATACACTCTGTTACTGCGAGCATTTTAGCTTCTAGAGGATTTAACTCTTTAGAGACGATTCACGATTTTTTATACGCTAAGCTGCCTAATCTACATGATCCTCATCTTTTTCCAGACATGGATAAAGCCGTGCATAGAATCTTTCAAGCTTTAAAGAATAAAGAGACAATTTTGGTTTATGGAGATAACGATGTTGATGGTATGACAGGAGCTGCGCTTCTCACAGAATTTTTACGTTATATTGGCGCCAATGTTCTTTTTTACGTTCCTAACCGCGTTTCTCTTAATCAGACACTAATAACAGACGCAATTAATTATGCCTCGCACCACTCTTGTAAATTACTTATAACAGTAGATTGCGGAATTACTGCCGCTGAAGAAATCGCTGAAGCTGTCAGAAGAAATATCGATGTAATAATTACAGATCATCACGAGCCTACGGCTAGATTACCTCACTGCATTGCAACCCTAAACCCTAAACTACTAAATAGCACTTATCCTAATAGAAACCTTACCGGTGTTGGAGTTGCCTTTAAACTAGCTCATGCTTTAACGAACAATCTCATCTCTACAGGCGAAATGAGCGCTTCGAAAATTGATCTTAAACGCTATCTTGATCTAGTTGCTCTTGGCACTATCGCAGATATGGGATCACTCCTTGGAGAAAACAGGATTTTAGTAAGATATGGACTAAAACAACTTAGAAAGACAAAACGTATAGGATTAAGTAAACTCTTCTCTGTTTGTGATCTAAAATTAGGCGAAATCACACCTATAGATATAGCTTCTAAAGTTGCACCAAGACTTAACAGTCTTGGGCGCATAGCTGATCCTATAAAAGGTGTTGAACTACTTCTAATAAGAGATCCCATCGCCGCAGAACAATTGGCCAAGGAGCTTGATTTAAATAATATAGAACGTCAAAAGCTAGAAAGAAAAGACTCTGAATCTATAGAGGAATACATAAAAAACAATCCAAATGTTCTCGACGACAAAGCTATTGTCTTATCATCAAATAAATGGCATCCCGGAATAATTCCGATTATTACAGCAAGAATTGCAAAGCAATATAATAGACCTACAGTTTTAATAGCGATTGAACAAGACTTAGGAAAGGGATCTATACGCACTATCCCAGAATATCCTCTACTTCCTCAATTAAAGCAACTCTCAGGACTTCTAGAAAACTTTGGAGGCCATGATTTTGCTGCAGGACTGACAATAAGGAAAGAAAACATACAAGAATTTACAAAAAAATTCATAAATTCTGCAAATGTAGCGTTAAAAGACCAAGACATTCTTTCTAAGTTATATCTAGATGCTAAAATAAACTTCAAAGATCTAACTTTTGATTTTATGGAATCTTTTAGTCTGCTAGAGCCATTCGGCAATGAAAATCCAGCGCCAATTCTTTACTGTGATACAAAACAAATTTGGCCTCCCAAAGTAGTAGGAAAAGCTCACCTAAAGCTTTATCTGGAGCAAAACGATAGACTATTAGAGGGAATAGGATTTGGAATGGCCGAAAAACGTTCTAGATTATGTAAAAAGAATCTAACTCTACATATCGCCTTCACACCACACATCAACAACTTTTTGAATAAATCTAGCATTCAACTGCAGGTAAAAGACTTTAAAATTTTAGATCAAGAAAAAGAGTTTAAAGAAAATATAAGAAAATAAAAAAAGTGTCGTCGAATCAACAACGACACTTAATGCTAACATTAATAGAGATTAATTAATCCGTACTAAAATTAAACCGCCTCAAATTTTGGCGTTTTCTTTGTTAGGTAGTTTTCCTGATATAGTTTGATATCATTAGTATGTACGACCCAAGCTGCACCTCTTCTTATTGCTTTAAGAAGACCTACGCGTGTTGCATAATAAATCTTTTGAGCTGGAACATTAAGCATCTTAGCTACTTGATTCACGGAATAATAACCTTTTCCATTATCAAATAACAGCTCGCCGTCAAACATTGACTTTGTTCTAGAATATTTTTGTTTTCTATAATTTTCCAAGTCTTCAAGATCAATCGTCCAACGAGTTGTATCTTTATAAGCTCTAAGTTTTTTTTGCTTTATGGCTACATAAATAGCTTGGCGAGTAACATTGTTTATCTTCGCAGCTTCTGTGATAGACACAACTTTTCTCTGCGTCGCCCCATCAACTGGATGATTGTTATCCTTTTCCATTTTTCCTCCGGACTAAAATAATCGAATGCAAGCATTTTTGTATTTCGCATGTGCTTGTAAAGCAATTACTTTAAAAAACCTTATTTTATATGTTATTTTATTGTTTATATATTGTTTTCCACTTTGATTTAATATTTTGTCATAAAAATGACTTTAAATCAATATGTAATCTAATTTTATTTCTATATTATTGAATAAAAAGAGCATCAATATAGATTTTACTGTGTTTTTAATAGCCTAAAACATCTTCTTTACGTATGCTTCGAATAAAAGCTAAACCGGAGAGCCTTGGATGCTATACAGATTCCTTCTAACCGCCGTATTATGCGTATTAGCCAGCTTTGCTCAAGCCAAACCTCCTGTTTTATCTCCAAAAGATACTAAAACTAAGATAGATGAAATCTTAAAAGCGCACGTAAGTCATCAAAGACTTTCCACAGATACAATCAGAAGATCTTTTCAAAACTATCTTGATGAGATCGATCCAGGGAAAACGTACCTCGTTGAGAGTGAAATTACCGATTGGATAAACCCTACAGAAGAGTCCTTGGAACGAACCTTATCAAGCATACATGCCGAAGATTTTACTACATACGAGCAATTACATGAAATATTTCTTTTATCTATAGAAAGAAGATCTAGGCTCGAGACCAAGTTACTGGAGCTGGAACTACCTAAAAACGTAAAACCCTCTGATTTCAAAGATCTTACGTGGGCAAAGACCGAAGAAGAGCTACTTGATAGACTCTTAAGAATTAAAGCTTTGCAGCTAAGTTCGGCTGAAAAATTAAATCAAGAAACCAAAGATCAATTTCAGCAGAGGCTAACTAAGAGAAGGCTTAATAAAGAAGATGAACAAAACCCTTCAAATCCCCAAGAAAGGAAGCAATTAGTCTTATCAAATGTCCTAAAATCTGTTAGCTCCTCCCTCGACTCCCAAACCGCCTATTTCACACCAGCTGAAGCAAACCAATTCATGATCCAAGTGCAACAGCGCCTATTTGGTATTGGCGCTCAACTACGAGACGATCTAGACGGCCTCTCAATCGTAAAATTGCTTGATGGAGGCCCAGCTATCCTAAATGGAAAAATAAAACTTAATGATAAGATCATCGCTGTTGATAACGAGCCTATCCTTGGGATGGACATCTCTGAAGCGGTTGAACTTATAAGAGGCCAGCAAGGGACATCTGTAAACTTAACAATCTTAAGAAAATGCACTGATAATCAAGAAGAAAAACTTAATATTGATATAGTTAGAGGTGAAGTTGTACTTAAGGAATCCCGTATAGAATCTTCGTCTGTTCCCTTTGGTGATGGAGTAATAGGCATTTTTCATCTGTTTTCATTTTATCAAGATAATAAAAGTTCTTCTGCCAGCGACATAGCTCAAGCCATTAATCAGCTCAAAGCTCAAAAAAACATTAAAGGCGTCATTCTTGATTTAAGAAATAATGCTGGAGGCCTTTTAGACCAAGCCGTAGCAGTTACTGGCTTGTTCATAGACAAGGGCGTTGTGGTTTCAATAAAAGACAACACCGGGCAGGTAAGACATCTCAGAAATATTGAAAATCGAAAAGTTTGGGACGGCCCTCTATTTGTACTAACCAATAGAGCAAGTGCATCTGCGTCAGAAATCGTTGCCCAGACTCTTCAAGACTACGGCAGAGCAATCGTCATAGGAGATGACCAGACATTTGGTAAGGGAACCTTTCAAACATTCACATTAGAGTCATCTCACTTCGGCAAAGTCAATCCAAAAGGTGAATATAAAGTTACAAGAGGACGTTATTATACTGTATCGGGAAAAAGCCCTCAGCTAACTGGCGTCAAAGCAGATATAAAAGTACCTGGAATCTTTTCATATATTGATCTTGGTGAAAAATTCTCAAAATATCCCTTAGAGCCAGACACAATAGAGGCGACCTTTGAAGACAACCTTCTGGATGTGCCCTCCGTTCATAGAAGACACATAGCCTCCATTTACAAAAAAAGCACCATGCAAACCATATCTAGCACCTACTCACCATACCTGCAAATACTAACTGAAAATTCAAAAAAAAGAATTGAACTTAGTAAGAATTATCAAGTCTTTTTAAAAGAAATTGAAAAGAAAGATAATTTCGGAGAAGAGTCTGAACAATTCGGGAATGATGATCTTCAACTCGATGAAACTGTTAATGTAATGAAGGATTTAATTTACTTAATGGAAAAAAATTCAACTATCGATCAAAGCGCAGCGTAAATTCTATATTACCTCTTGAAAAGTTTAGAGCAAAGCCCGAAAATAGCGATAAACCTATTCAAGAGGAAACTAAAAATGACCGTTCGAGTACGTATTGCCCCATCTCCTACTGGAGATCCTCATGTGGGGACAGCCTATATGGCGCTATTTAACTTAATATTTGCAAAACATTTTAATGGAAAATTCATTCTTCGTATTGAAGATACCGACAGGACAAGATCTCGTCCAGAATATGAAACAAATATTTACAAGGCGCTTCAATGGGCAGGAATTCGATGGGATGAAGGTCCTGATGTAGGAGGCCCTTTCGGTCCATATAGACAATCTGAAAGAACAGAAATTTATAGAAAATATTGCCAAATGCTACTCGACTCAGGAAAAGCCTATAAATGTTTTGCAACACCCGAAGAGCTTGCAGAAATGAGAGAAATGGCCTCCAAGCTTGGTCAGCGCGTAGGATACGACAGAAGATACAGAAATTTAAGCAAAGATGAAGTAGAGCGCAGAGAAAATGAAGGGCAGCCTTATGTTGTTCGATTAAAAGTCCCTCTTACCGGTGAGTGTGTCTATGAAGATGGTATCAAAGGAAGAATAACTGCACCTTGGGCTGATATAGACGATCAAATTCTCCTTAAATCTGATGGATTCCCAACATATCATCTTGCTAACGTTGTTGACGATCACCTTATGGAGATCACTCATGTTATACGTGGTGATGAATGGATGAGCTCTACACCAAAACATATATTACTATATGAAAGCTTTGGATGGACCCCTCCTGTGTTCATGCACATGCCCCTTCTTTTAGGCAAAGATGGCAAAAAACTTTCTAAAAGAAAAAATCCCACATCTATCTTCTACTATAGAGATAGCGGATATCTTCCGGAAGCTTTTGTTAATTTTATGACTCTCATGGGCTATAGTATGCAAGGCGACAAAGAGATGTATGCTCTCAATGAAATAATACAATCTTTTGATCCCAAAAGAATTGGTGTTTCTGGCGCATACTTCGATGTAAGTAAGCTTGATTGGTTGAATCAACAATATCTAATTCAAAATATCCCCGAAGCATCTCTGTGGAATAGAATCAAAGAGTGGAGTTTTAACGATGAATTCATGGGCAAACTCATGCCTCTTTGTCATACGAGAATTAAGACATTTGGCGATTTCATGGAGCTGTGCGGTTTCTTCTTTGTAAATAAGATCAACTATACAGACGAACTTCTTTGTCCAGGATCAGTAAGCAAAGATAAAATCCCCCTGTTACTCCAAGCCATTATATGGAGTCTCGATGAACAGGAAAACTGGGGTAGAAGCGGCATAGAAAAGGCTTCCCACGATATTGCGGAAATTTTCGGA
>VGMB01000071.1 GCA_016866585.1 Chlamydiota bacterium | reverse complement strand
AAGATTACCATGATAGCGCTGTCTTAAGTAAGATCGTGGAGCTGGTAGCAAGAGTTTACAGCTTTGGTCGAAACGACCTTAAAGCAGTGTACAAAGATTACATCACAGCATTAAACAAAGACCAACTGCCAACAAAAACGCATGAAAAAGTTCAACAGCTAGCAAAACAAATTCTCGCTGGCGGTAATAAAGCTATTTGTTTGAACAGCATTACTACAGGAAACAGATATCTTGGAAAACTACAACCGGAAATAAAATTTCAAAATTCAACTGTACCAGTAATCAATGCTACAGAAGCTACTGAAAAAAGCATGGGAGAACTATCTGATTTAGTTGTAGAATTAAAATCTACATTTGATGATAATTTTTCACTTCAAGAATTTCACGATGCTATATCAACCATATTACGTAACGAAGGCATCGAAAATGCAGTTCATACAGGAGTAAGTGGCGTTCATGGCCTATCAAGCTTCATGATCGAATCTGCAGCCAAAGAGTTTGCTAAATCAGATGTAAGTAACCTTACATTAAAAGGCGTAAACGAGTTTGTTGAGGAAATGAAGCAATCTTTCGGTAAGACAACTGCTGATAAAAACCATTGTGAGGTTAAAGCATGGCAGAGCCTTATACAGCACCTCGATATACCTAAAATACAGAATTACGCTAACACGTTCTCACCAGAAGCTGCTGAAACAGCTAAACAGGATGCTAAAGATGTAGTTGAGGCAGGTATTGCAGGTATGGTAGATGAAATCGGTCAAGTAGACAAGGATGTTAAGGAGGCTTGGATCAAATTACAAAGAGCCAAAGCTACATTTATCCTTGGTATTCAGCAACACTTAACTGGAGAAAAAGATGGAAGATTATCTGAATTGGAAGAAAAAGCTGTTAAGTCGGTTTTGGATAATGACAAGGAAGCCGAAGGTGCTGAAAAAATGCTAGATGAAATTATGACAAGAGAGGCTTTTGGTGCTGTGGTAATTCATCTCAACCAAGGTACAATCCGTAATGTCAACGTTGTAGCAATTGAAGCTGAAAAATTAACAAACCATAATGCTATATGTGCTGCTAAACAGGCTTATGAAGATAGCAATGCAATTTTGATCTCACTTAAAGGAACAGATCAGAAGGGGGGCAAAGTTTCAATAGGAACAGATCAGAAGGTAGGATTCGCTGCCGGTTCACAACTTGATGAGCTTGTAAAGAAGAAAAATCAAGCTGGAGAAGAAATACCAGCAGAATACGCAAAAGTAAAAGAATCATTCGAAGAACTTTTAGCTACAATTACTAAATGGTCAAAAGCTATTGAAACAGCAGAGGTTCCTACTAATGGATCTTTGGCAACATTGATTAAGGCTGCAGCTGATAAGTCATAGACTTTACAATTCACAAACCTCTTATTTGAAAGAATAAGAAACTAACCATAGCCCCGGTTCTACCGGGGCTTTTTCATTTAGTAACTTTGAGACTTACCGCAGCCGCAAGAACCTTTGGCATTAGGATTAGTTATTTTGAATCCTGCTCCATTTAAGCCGTCAACATAATCAATCTCACAACCTAGAAGACGAGGCATCATCTTTTTATTGACATGCAGATCAACACCCACTTCGGATGAAAAGACTTCATCATCTTCTTTAGCCTTCTCTGAGTAATCTAAAATATACTCAAAACCGCTGCAGCCCCCAGCTTTATCTCCAAAGCGAAGACCCCAGCCCTCTTTACCTTCTTCGGCTAATATAGCTTTATACTTCTCAGCAGCTCTTGCCGTCAAAGTGATCGTATTGAGATCTACTTTTTCAGCTAAAATCTTATTTAGTCTAACAACAAGGGCATCAACTTCCTCTTCTGCATAGCCATGACCCAGCATGCCACCTTCCAAAGTTTCCCATGTTGCAGCCTGACAGCCAACACAATGAAGGCCGGTGTTAGTGAGCTCTTGAGCCAGCTTTTGACTTTTCTGAGGAAATCTACCTAGAATCTCCTCGATAGTCATATCTTTAGATATCTTTTCCATCACTTGTGTCATACCTTATTCCTTGGGTTAAAATGTGATTTTGACGCATCCACCTTTAAGTTTACATTGGCAAGCGAGTCTCTCTCTATCTTGCTCACCTAAAAAGTCCATTTCCTCTTGCGTAAACTCTGATAAATTTTCCATGCCATCAACAACCTCGATCACACATGTTCCACATACACCTTCTGTGCAAGCAAATGGCACGCCTGCATCTTCACAAACTTGAGCTATAGGACAGCCATCATCGAGTTCTACTTCTTCTTTTGTGTTATCAAATATGATTTTTCCCATGAAAATTCTCTAAATTAAAATATTGAATAGTGACGGATCCTCTACATGAGAGCAAAGGTTTTAGGGACTATTTCCCACGCTACTCCGCCCATTTGCGATGGGGCAGAGCATACCATAGGGTATTCAATATTTACAACAGGAGGTAACATCTAAAATGTAAAGAATATATTTTAGCATCGCGCTTAGATAACAAGTGTAACGGCTTATATGTAGCAAATATTTTTAATTACACTTTATCACGTATGTAAAGATGTAATCATCTCATATAAATATAACCTACGCTTCAATATGACACCAAACCAAGATACTTAATGTATCCTCCATCATGTAAAATGCATTCCCTTTATGTTTAATAGATTATTGATAATAGAATGCAACGACGGTTCTTTATAAATTTACGACATGTTTACTTAGTATACAGACGCCAGCGGTAGAAAAAAAAGGGAGCGTTGCATTAGCTTGCAACGCTCCCTTTTTTATTATGTATTAGAATTTTTAACTATTAAAAGTTTTCAAACCCCTTAGGGTTAGGTGGAAAGGGTGATTCAAATCCTCCTTCAAGAAGTTCTTCAACTGTATCTGTCAGAGTCTTAATACCTTCAGGAAAACCACATTTCAAGAGGAGATTGTTTACATAACCCATTTCAGATTCCAAATAATCAACCTTTGATTCCAATATAGCAATTTTAGATCTTAATTCCTGAATTTGATCCATAAACTACCTCCTACTACTAAAAACTATTAATATTATAATTATATTATACTGCCTAATTTGAAATTAAAACAACATATTATTAAACATTAAATTGATGTTGATGTTAATTTTAATATAGATGTAAAATAATAAGACATACTAACTACTTTAAAATAGTTGTATTATTGAAAATTTCCACTTTGGACTCCTCGAGTAGTAATAACTCTCGAGGGGTCTTTTTTTTATTTATGAATTGCCTTCTTATGAACAGAAAGGGCTGCTTCTTTAATCGCCTCAGACAGAGTAGGATGAGGGAAACAAAGAGAGGAGAGATCTTCGCATTTCATTCTATTATGTATGATAGATACTGCAAGAGTTATCATTTCCGATGCATGAGCACCTAAAATGTGAATACCCAAGACTATGTCAGAAGTGGTATCTACAATTATTTTTACAAAACCTTCTTCCTGTTGAGCGCATTTTCCTCGAGAGTTAGACTTAAAAAAGTAAGAACCAGTTGTTATGGAAAAATCCAGACTCTTAGCTTCTTCTTCCGTGAGACCTACAGAAGCGAGCTCTGGATGGGTATATACGACATTTGGTATAGCGATGTAATCTAGACTGGGAGTATGACCTGCTATGACCTCTGCTACACAAGTTCCTTCTTCTGAGGCCTTATGGGCAAGCATCGGCCCATCGATGACATCACCGATTGCATAAACGTTAGAGCAGCTTGTTCGAAACATAGAGTCGACAGGGATCTGTCCCTTTGCATTAGTTAACACTCCAATTTTATCAAGGCCGAGTCCTTCAGTGTATGGTCTTCTTCCTATGCTCACAAGAATCGCTTCTGCCTCAAGAGAAAATAAAGATGCGTCGCTATTTTTTTGCGCTTTTACAATCACACTTTTATCAGAAACTTCAGCACCAACAACTTTACACGATAAATGGAACTGCATCCCCTGCTTTTGCAAAATATCTTGGAATGATTTTGAGATAGATCCATCAAACATAGGACATATCTTATCAAGAAACTCAAGAAAAACAACATGACTTCCAAGCCTTGCATACACAGAGCCAAGTTCAACACCTATAACCCCTGCGCCCACAACGATAAGGCTCTTTGGAACTTTATCTAAAGATAAAGCTCCTGTTGAAGAGAGGACCTTTCTTTCATCAAAAGGTAAAAATGGTAATGGTGTTGGCTCAGATCCTGTTGCTATAATAAATTTTTTTGCTCTTACTATCGTTGTAGTCGGCCCTTGAAATATCTGTATAGATTCTGATGATAAAAATGAAGCCGATCCGATGAAGTGTGTGATCTTGTTTTTTTTGAAAAGGCCTTTTATTCCCTCATTTAATGAAGATATAACATCTCTTTTTCTTTTCATCATCTGCTGAAAATCAAAAGAAAGAGAAGGTGTTACAATACCTAAAGAAGATCCTTGAGAGTGCACGGTATTATACAATTCGGATGAATACAAAAGGGTCTTAGACGGTATGCATCCTACATTAAGGCATGTTCCCCCATGCTCCATTCTTTTCTCTATACATGCTGTTTTTAAGCCCAGCTGAGCGCAGCGAATCGCTGCTACGTAACCTGCTGGACCGGCACCAATAATCACTACATCAAAACTTTCTTCCATAAAAATCCTTCTATAAATCTAGTAGGAGCCTAGAGGGATCTTCCAAGCTTTCTTTTATATGAACTAAAAACTGGACAGCCTCTTTTCCATCAATAATCCTATGATCATAGCTCAGTGCCAGATACATCATAGGACGTATAACGATCTCGTCATGTACAACGACAGCTCTCTTTACAATACTATGCATGCCAAGTATCGTGCTTTGAGGAGGATTCAGTATTGGTGTCGACAGAAGTGATCCGAAGACTCCCCCATTAGTAATTGTAAAACCACCACCGCGCATGTCATCAATAGCAATAGATCCTTCTTTAGCCTTTTTAGCAAAACGCTCTATCTCTTTTTCTACACCAGAAAAACTTAGATTTTCACAATTTTTAACCACAGGTACAAATAGCCCTTTGTCTGTAGACACAGCAACCCCAATATCACAACTAGAAAAATACACTATGTCATCCCCTTCTATGAAGGCATTAACTTCAGGAAATGCCTTCAGTGCTGCAGCAGCGGCTTTCACAAAAAAAGACATAAAGCCTAGCTTTACATTATGCTTTACTTGAAAATCATCTTTTTCTTTTGCTCTTATATGCATAATAGCACTCATATCCACTTCATTAAATGTAGTGAGCATAGCGGTTGTATTTTTCACCTCGACAAGGCGCTGGGCTATGGTCTTTCTAAGCCCGCTCATTTTCTTTCTTTTCATACCGTTACTTTGTATCGAGGACTCTTGCTTGACGACAGGTTGAAGAGAAGGTGCCAGCTGTTGTTTGGGCTGTTTTATTTCTTTAACAAACTCTTCAACATTTTTTCGTGCACCAGGTTGTTGTGCTTGAGGTTCTGGTTGTTTCTCTTCTTTGATAGGTTGTGGAGCTACTGATACGGGTTCTGATACTACTTGTTTTGCAACAGAGGAATCTACGTAGCCTATAACATCTCCAACAGAAACAGTCTGCTCTTGATTTACTGATAGCTGGATCATGCCTGACGCTGGTGCGTATAACACCTGATTTACCTTATCTGTCTCTAACTCTAAAATCTCTTGATCTTGGCTCACGATAGTTCCGTTTGGAGTTATAATCCGACTAACCATTGCCTCTGATACAGACTCTCCTAATGGAGGAACCTTAATGTCAACTTTCATGAAAATGCCTCATCCATCATCTTTTGATACTGTTTTTTATGTAAGGCATATGAACCCGCCGCTGTGGCAGCAGATCTAAGACGCCCTGAGTAATGCACTTGTAAAGACCTTGAATTCTCTTGCAAATATGGACGTATGTACTCCCATGCGCCCATATTTGCATGTTCTTCTTGAACCCAACGCATTTTTTCCATATTTTTATAAGAAGAAATAATCCCATCGATCTCTTTTTTGGGATAGGGATATAGCTGCTCTACCCTTACAATGGCAGTATCGCTTTTACCTCTTTTTTCTCTTTCTTGCAGCAGATCATAATACACCTTGCCACTACAAAATAAGACTACCTTTGGATCGATGATATCGGCATCTGAAATAACAGGAGAGAAAGACCCATCAATAATTTCTGAAAGACAGCTTTGAGCCTGTGGTAACCTTAGCAAAGCTTTCGGAGAAAAAACAATAAGGGGTTTTTTGTTGTTTAAAAAGGCTTGCCTGCGTAGGAGGTGGAAATATTGAGCTGGCGTCGTACAATTTACGATGATCATATTTCCCTGAGCTGCAAGTTGTAGATATCTTTCCATACGCGCCGATGAATGCTCTGGACCTTGTCCCTCATAGCCATGAGGAAGGAGTATCGTAAGGTTTGATGTGACATTCCATTTTTGCTCAGAGGCGCTAATATACTGGTCGATAATCACCTGCGCTGTATTGGCAAAATCTCCGTATTGAGCTTCCCATATAGTCAGATTTTTGGGGTGGGACATACTATAGCCCAGCTCAAAGCCAAGCACAGCATACTCAGACAGCGGAGAATTAAGTACCTGGAATGGTGCCTGTGATGAAGCAAGGTTTTGCAGAGGAAAATACTTACTGGAATTCTGTTGATCCACCCATACAGCATGCCTTTGAGAAAATGTTCCTCTCTGGCAATCCTGACCGGAAAGTCTTATATGCACACCATCAGATAAAATTGTTGCAAAGGAAAGGTACTCTGCAGCGCCCCAGTCAATAATCTTTTTCGATGGATCGGAAGAAAACATTTCAACCCTATCTTTAAATAAACGTTGGATCTTAGGGTGGAGAGAAAATCCGTCAGGCACCTTGCTAAAAGCCTGCACAAGATCGGCTATGTGTTGCTTTGTGCATCTAGGGACTTCTGAGGCTATTTCCTCACTGTTTTTATAGTGATCATCAGGATCAAACGATCCTTCCATGGCACTCGGGACAAGGGAGGTGTGCTCAAGCAATAGTTTTTTGAATTCAGTTTCTATCTGTGCTACTTTATCTATAGATAGTATATTGAGATTGATCAACTTTTCTTTGTAAACATTCCCTATGCTTTTTTTAGATCGTATAATTTTATACTGTGTAGGCTGAGTAAAAGCTGGCTCATCTCCCTCATTATGTCCATATTTTCTGTAACAGCACAGGTCAATGAATACATCGCATCCAAATTTCTGTCTTACCTCAACAGCAAGAATAGATGCTGCCACGCAGGCATCTGGATCCTCTGCATTCACATGAAAAACGGGGCAATCAAAAGATTTAGCTATATCACTGCAGTACAGTGTCGATCTAGATTCAGCAGGAGTA
>VGMB01000070.1 GCA_016866585.1 Chlamydiota bacterium | reverse complement strand
TAATCAGAGTAAATATCCAAAAGACCCATGTTCATTAGTTAACCTCAAAAAAAATGAACAGGGATTTTAATCAGTAAAATAAAAATTTTAAAAGCTAATCTTTAAAAAGTTGCGTAAGGTGAGTTGGTTATTTTGCATAACTAACTCTTCGAACATTGTATACATCTTGAATCCAATTCCTTTACCTCTATATTCTTTTATAAGAAGTATCTCTCCTAAGTAAAATATGGAATCAATTGGAAAAGGATTTTTTTCAAATACAATGCGAAACATCTCATCTGCTTCCAATAAAGGTAATCCAGTAAGCGCGCCAACAATTTGCCCCTTATCTCTAGCTAATATTAGAATACTATTTTTACTTAAGACATAACTTTTTAGATAATCAGCTTCATAAGATATATTCCCATCATACAAATAAGGATATTCTCTAAAAATGGATATGCGCAAATTAGCAACTGTATCAATATGTTTTTGAAAATTATGACCAATTACAATTTCAAGTTCCATATAAGTAGTCCTATCTTCATTTTTATTTTTTTGATATAGAAGTCGATTATATTTATCTATAACAATCAAAATTTAAAACAATAATATTTAAAAAAATATTTTTTTAAATTAATCAATAATTAAAAATTTGAGACAACAATATTATACGACGAGAGCAATTTTATGGACTAAAACTCGAGCTACCTATTCCACGAGCCTCTTGTTTTATAGAAAAACTCTCAGCTTGGTAATTTAAAACTTTCTATTCTTTTAAGATCGTGCTCACCAAAAAACAATCTCATTATCCTTTTATGTGATTTAAAATGACAAATTTAATAGAACAAACTAGATTAGATCTCATATATGGAATTTTGCGATCAAATCAAGTATGGAATTCATAATATCTATCAGAGAATACCAACCAGAAGATGCTATTCTTCTTGCAAGCATATTGTATAACACAGTGCATAAGATCAATTCAGCACACTACACAGAAGAACAGGTAGATGTTTGGGCACCTGCGTCGATTTTAAAAACAGAAAAATTGGCTAAAAAATTCAGCATAACGAATCCAATTATTGCCACTGTTGAAGATAAAATTGTTGGCTTTGCAGAGTTAGAGCCTAATGGCCATATCGATTGTTTTTATTGCCATCATGACTGGATTGGTAAAGGAATTGGGTCTGCTCTTATGAAAGAGATCTTTCTAAGAGCAAAAAAGAACAGTATTCGACTTCTATTTTCTGAAGTAAGCATTACAGCTAAACCATTCTTTGAAAGACATGGTTTTGCCATAATCGAAAAGCAACAAGTAATAAAAAACGGTGTAAAATTCACCAATTTTAAAATGGAAAAAACAATATCATAAACGCTTTATTCAGCGCATTTTTTGACAATTTCAGACTTTAGCATCATAACGCCAAAACCTGGAACCTTCGCTTCTATATTATGTCCGTTCACTTCATCTACTATACGTATGTCTTTTACTTTTAAACCTATTTTAATAGAAGAAGACGAACCTTTAACTTTAAGATCCTTGATAATAGTAACAGAATCGCCATCATTTAAAAGATTACCATAAGCATCTCTTATTTCTGGCTTTACAGCTTCTGCATTCTCATCCAGCGATGAAGCAGTCCACTCATGCCCACACTCAGGACAAACAAAAAGATTACCATCTTCATAGGTAAACTCGCATCCACATTAACACAATTTGGAAGCTCTTTCATACTATACACACCCGTTAAAATGTTAGAAGAGTCTGACAAAATCTCAGACTCTAGAAAAATTAATCAACCAATATAGTAGAAGCTATGTCTTTGGCCATTTTACCATCAACAGCTGAATTTAACTTCATAATAGCCTTCATTACTAATCCAAGATCTTTTTTAGTCTTAGCGCCTGACTCAGCAATCGCTTGCTCAACTAAGGCTCTAGTCTCATCTTGGGATGGAACTGAAGGTAAAAACTCCTGAACTATAGCAATCTCTTTTTTAAGAGGTTCTGATATATCTGCTCTTCCGGCCTGCTCGGCTTGTTCATATGCCTCAACAAGACTTCCGTAATAAGTTTTAAATAACTTAATAACCTCAGCATCTGGCAAAGAAGCTCTAGCATCTACCGCTAAAATCTTAGATTTCAACATTCTCATTACACCAAGTCTAATTTGGTCTTTATTCCTCATGGAATCCTTAATTCCATCATTAATTTTTTCAATAATAGTCATGACATTTTCCCTGATAGATATTTAGCAAAAAAGGTAAACTGCCTCAAAGTTTTTTTCCATGGAAAAAGTAGATAAGAAACTAAGTCTCTGTTTTTTTCTCAAAACGTATTGTAGCAGCAACGGCAGCTAGAAGTACTAGGCATCCTACTATCTGGATAGGCTGAGTATTTTTTCCAAATAAAATAGCATCTAGCATGAACGTAAGCGCTGGTTGTAACAGTAAAATAACCCCTGATATAGACAGCTTCACATATTTTATACCGGCAGTAATGAGCCACCAACCGATGATTTGGCTTAAAACTGCGTTAATAAGAATAAAGTAAAAGCTATTAGTTGTAGGAATACTGAAGCTCAAGTGTGGGTTTAGATAAATAAATACACCTAATATAAATGCCCCCAGTAGACATATCCAGTTAAGCATACAGATCGCATTTAGTTTAGGATTCTTTATGCTTATATCTTTTAAAATCGTAAGGTAGATACTGTAAAAAAAAGATGATCCTATAGCTAAGCATATACCCCAAGTAGCTTTGGAAGAAACAGAAAAAAAGTAAGGGAAGATAAGCATTCCAACACCTACTGCAATCACACATATCATTTTAAAAAGCAGGCTTGAATGTTTTTCTCGAAATAGAAACCACCCTATTAGGCAAAGGAAAACAACCTCTAAATTTCCAAGAACTGTGGAAAGACCCGGTCCTATAGAAAGTATTCCTTGATTCCAAGCCGCCAAATCTAAAACTAAAGCGAGCGCTGCAAACAGACACATACTAAATGATTTTGTAGAAAAAAAAAGCTGATTTTTAAACAAAGAGTAAGCCAAAAAAAATATCGCGCCGATAAGAAGTCTATAAAACGTGTTACCCACAGCATCCACAGAAGAAAACTCAACAAAAAAAGGACCTATAGCTGTAGATATAGCACCTAGGACGAGAAACAGTACAGGTTTTGATACTTGCCGATAAGATATTTTTAAGTTAAGTTTCATAGATTATTTAAAAAACCCCTAACACATTTTACAACTTCGATATATAGTAATTGCTTATGAGAAAGCAAGGATGTAATTCTATTTAATAAGAGGTGAAAATGTCTAGATTGTGCAATCGAATTCTACTTCTGCTATTTTTCACGCTGTTTTCAATTGATTTATTTTGTCTAGAAAATGGCTATCTAACAAAGGATGAAATTTTACTTTTTCATAAACAAGGATATCTAATAAAAAAGGGCTGTTTAGACAAGAAGCAAGTAGATGAAATAACCATAGCAACTCAGCAAGCAATAGAAAACTCAATGGAATCTCTTTTCATGCTGTCTGGTAACTTAAAGAAAAACGAAGAATCATATATAGAAATCCAAGGATCCAGAATCGTATATAGAGCCAGTGATGAAAACATCTCTATTGCAAGAATTAACGGATGCGGTGGTCTTCAACCTTCACTTTTAGAAACTTTGCAATCTCATAAAATGGTTCATACCTTTTTTGAACTTTTAGGTACGAATAAGATCGAGCACTTAATATGCCAGATACATCCGAAACTCCCCTTTGATGGGATATCGTTTAGACCTCATAGAGATGTTGAATTCAGAAAATCATTTGATCCAAATTGGACCGATATCTTAGGAAATGGTAGCTGGGCAATTTGTATAATTCCTGTAGATTCTATGAGTGAAAAAAATGGAGGTTTATGGATTGATACTGGCAGCTTTGGTGAGCAATCGCAAGAAAACATAATGTGGGTAAAAGCTGAACCTGGAGATATGCTTTTTCTTCATCCTTACATTTTACATGGCAGTGGTCCAAATCTTTCTGATAAACCTAGAAGGACTCTACTTACAGGATTTTGCGCATACGAAGCAAATCATAAAGCATATCCCGGCTCTCATGTAAACTACTGTTTTTCTATTGATTCTGAAAATACAATCACAAAAGAACTATCTCCATGGGCAAATACAAAAATCAAAGGCGACGGCCATTAAAGAAATAGACTTTTGAGAAAATTAAATTTTATTATAAGACTTCGTAAAACTAATGTCTCTTTCATATTTATTAAAATATAAATGAGCTGGGTCTAACCATTGAAAAAGAAAATTTCTCATATCGCCAGGCTGAAATCTCATCAAGGATTCTTGAGAAAACTCTTGAAGCATGATTCTTTTTTCTACCTTTGGATAACAGTTGGCAATGTGCATAGGTCCCGAGTTAACACCAATAAACTTTGACGAGCTTGCGATCTCTTTTGCTGTTTGCCATAAAGAAAGCTTTCCTCTTAAATCTATAGAATGCCCTCCAAGAGGTTTATCATGCAGGCCTCCTATTTGAACAATTTTATAATCTTTATAATTTAAAAGTATTGCTTCAATGGCATTGTCTGACATCACTCTAATAGAATCTTCTCCATGATACTTTCTTACAACAGCTTCTCCTTTAGCAAACCTATCACTACCTGTTGTGTGCACAACAATTTTGTTGGTTTCGATTCTTTCATCTTCGTATATATATAACCTTGGGTGATGCAAAATAACATCATGTATGCCATAAAAAAAACATATTAGCTCTGTTTGTGATTGTGCTGTTTGAGAAGAATGGACTTGAATAAATTTCGACTTGAATACGAATTGCACATCTGAATGTAAAACTGTGATGTTGGGAATACCTGAAATCTCTAGTTCTTTTTGATATATAACATAAGGATTATGGACGAATGGCCAAACCCTATCATCAAAAATAACACACTTTTTTCCAGTAGCATGGTAAATATTCTCTGGCAATCCTGTTGTGGCAACAAGATCTCCAATACACAAGTCATTAAAATCCAACTTAATCACGCACAACTCCATCTTATTTCAAACGCCACTATTAATCTATAACCGCTATGCTGACTTCATTTTGAGTAAATAATATGTTTAATTTTTTCTCTTTTAAAAATCGAATAAATTCTATAGCTAGATCGTTACTTGTAATAATGACAACCTCAACAGGCATGTCTGATCCCAACTCAAAAAAGCTTTCTTTGTGTATTTTCCCATGTCTTCCATAGCCTGCTATTCCCTTGAATACGCTTGCCCCACTGAGTCCAAATTCTTTAGCTTTTTCTAGTAGGTATTCATAAACTAAATATCCTTCATGCAATTTATTTTCTTCCGTATAGAACCGCAAACAGACAGTCTTCATTATCACCTCTTAAACTAAGAAATATTTAACAGAAAAAACACCCAAAAATGTAGCAATCACACTGCCAAGTACATGGGCTACGATGATCGAAATACTAAAAAAATATTGTTGAAAAGACAGTAAAGTAAATAGCTCAGCCGAAAAAGTAGAAAAAGTAGTTAATCCTCCCAAGAAACCAGTGGCGACAGCAAGTCTGAAAGCTTCCGGAATAAGAGGATACATTTTAGCTATGCCTAAAAACACACCCATTAAAAAACCACCAAGTATATTAGATGCTAAAGTCCCAAGTGGAATACTTGGAAAAATTCCATTTAAAAATAGTCCTAGAAAATAACGTAGTATAGCTCCCAAAGAAGCTCCAATAGATATGTATAAAAGAGAAAAAAAACTCATCGTTTACTCGTTGTAGAAGAAAATTAAAGTAACGATTTGAGTGAATGAATAAAAGTTTTTTTTTCAGATCGAACCAAAATACAGCTCGATCTGAAAAAACTAATTATATTAGACCTATGATTTCATAAAAAACACCTGGCTGATTAAGCTCTAGATGAAAAGAGATACCCCACCCCATATCTTCATCATACTCAAGGTCAAGAATTTCAAAGTTTTTTATTGTACATCTGTTTTGTACAATAGAAATGTCTTCATCGCACAGAATGATAAAATCTAAAAAAGCATGCTTCATCTCTTCTGAAGATTTAATTTTTTCTAAAACCTGTTCACGAAGTTCTTTACCTGAAAAATCAATATCGCCAATAAATTTCCTTAAATTAAATTCTGTAAATTCCTGATAAGCTTTTAATAATTCAATATCTGACAAAATTGAAATATTTTGAAATTTATTAATTAATTCCATTCTAAGCTGAGCTGCTGCAAACAATCTAGAGTTATAAGGAGCGTAATCCATAATAAAGCGAAGATCTTTTTTTAAGCTCATTATATGATCTTTAAAATCTTGTATATCTTGTATATAAATTGACGACTCAAAACCTGCTAATACTTTTATATAAAGGATTTCTGGATCATTTTTCAAACATTCGACATCAACATCAACTAGCTCATTTTGCAGATATTGATACATAAATAATGGATCATCTTCATCTTGTCCATACTCAATGGCTGCCTGGGGAATATTCTCATAAATTTCCTCAATTGATTTACTTGCATGAACAGAATAGATGCAAAACATCGATAACAAAAATAGTAAACGTTTCATATAACCTCCGAAAAATCAAATTTTAAAATGTTATATAACCTTCAAATTTTAAATTAAAGAAAAAATACAAACACAAAATTTAAAGTATTTTTTTTAAAAAACACTTATATATCAAATCAGAATTGTTAAATTTATTAGATTTTCGTTATCATCGTTTTCTTAAATTGGCAAAAGAGTTTGTAATGGACGCTCAGGAATTTTATTTACCTACTTTATTTGATACAGAAGACAAACAATCAGCTCTGAAAAATCGAATACGTAAAAACTATAAACATATAAAAAAGTGGGCCAAAAGAACTCAAACAAACTGCTTCAGAATTTACGATAAAGACATAAAAGAATATCCATTAGCGATCGACTATTATGCTGACAAATTCTGCGTTCATTACTTTACATCAAGCCGCGAATCTGATGTCCCCCCTTCCGATTTGATCGATGAAATAAATCAGACAATCATAAGTCTATTTGATGCAAAATCATGCAAGATATTCTGGAGAACTAGAGTAAAAAGAGAAAAAACAGAGCAATATGAAAAAACAAACATCAGCAAAGATTTTTTCACAGTATCAGAATACGGAGTGAATTTCAAAGTCAATTTAGTGGATTACCTCGATACAGGTCTATTTTTAGATCACAGAGAAACAAGACAAATGGTTGCAAAGGAATGCAAAGGAAAAAAACTCTTAAATTTATTTGCTTATACCTGTTCATTCAGTGTCCAAGCTGCATTTCAGGGTGCTAAATCTACCAAAAGTGTAGATATGTCCAACACCTATACAAGTTGGGGACGAGACAACTTTTTTCTTAATAACTTAAGCTTAACAAACAATAAAATCATCAGAGATGATTGTATTAAATTTTTGGATGAAGAAATTATAAAAAACTCTAGATACGATGTCATAGTAATTGACCCTCCAACAATTTCACGATCGAAAAAAATGGAGGATCTATTTGATATTC
>VGMB01000069.1 GCA_016866585.1 Chlamydiota bacterium | reverse complement strand
TTTTATCTGAGGAAAAAGTAGATAATTTTAAACTAAAAGCGACCTATTTCAGTATTTTTCTTTTCTCTCTATGTGTTCTATTGAACTTAGTCGCGGAGCTTGGCATGCCATGTCCCGAAATACTATCTCAAAAGATATATAGTGAATCTATCTACTTTGAAATCCCCTATCCTCATGGTTTTATCAGAAAAAATCTCGGAGGCGTGCCAGCTTACTATGTATATAGAGATCTATCTACGTTTAATCTTCAAAGGATGCTAAGCGATGTTGGTGTGGGATTAACGTTTACAATAACAGCTCTTACCACATTCATTCTTGGAACAGAAATCAAAATACTACCTCTCATAAAAAAACCTGTTAAAAGAATTAGAATATCTCGTGAACTACTTTTAAAATTTCTAAGTGAAAAAAAGAAAGAAAGAAATGACGCTCTATTTTCTGAAAACATCTCTCCCAAAAAAAATGTAGAAGAAATTGAAAAAACCTTAATGAAAAGTATCCCTCAGCCGATATACAATAAGCAGGCTAAGCAACCTGAAATTAAGATAAAAACAATAGCCGATATAGAGGAACATAAAGAGCCCACTTCAGCTAAAAAAGACCTATTAGAAATGGCCTCTGCAGCCAAGAAAAAGATCGCTGCAATAGCAGCTCAAAAAGTATACAACGGGGATTTTTCTGGATACCAACTACCCCCAGCTTCTTTACTAACAAATGCCAAAAAAGTAGATCAGCCTTCTCTTAAAAAAGAATTAAAAAGACAGGCTGAAATTTTAGAAGAAACATTAATGAGCTTTGGAATCGAAGCAAAAGTTGGAGACATCAACTCAGGACCAACTATTACTTCCTTTGAGGTCCATCCGGCAATAGGTGTAAAGGTACAAAAAATCAAAACATTGGAAAATGATATAGCCTTAAACCTGGAAGCCAAGTCCATACGTATCATAGCACCAATTCCTGGAAAGGCTGCTGTGGGAGTAGAAATCCCTTCTCTTTCTCCGCAAGAAGTAGGATTTAAAGAGATGTTAATATCCTATCATCAACAAAACAAAAAACTTAATATCCCCGTCCTATTAGGAAAAACTGTCAACGGCGAAAATGTCATATCCGATCTAGCTAAAATGCCACACTGTATCATAGCTGGTGCCACGGGTTCTGGTAAATCTGTATGTATCAATACCCTTGTGATGTCTATTGTCATGAATGCACGGCCGGATGAAATTAAGTTAGTGCTAATTGACCCAAAAAAAGTTGAGCTAAGTGCTTACACAAAACTTCCTCATCTTATTGCTCCTGTAATTACCGAGGCTCATGGAGCATATGCTGCACTACAGTGGCTTGTTAAAGAAATGGAAACACGATATGAAATCTTAAGGCAACTAGGCGTACGAAATATCAATTCATTCAATACAAGGACACCTAATAAAGAACTTGAATCATCCCTAAGCATGCCTATACCTGAAAAAATGGCAATGATCGTAGCGATAATTGATGAGTTTGCCGATCTTATGATGGTATCAAGCTCCGATCTAGAAACACCGATAGCACGCATAGCTCAAATGGCAAGGGCTGTTGGAATACATTTAGTTCTAGCAACACAAAGACCTTCAAGGGAAGTAATAACTGGTCTAATCAAGGCAAACTTTCCAACTAGAATTTCATTTAAAGTAGCCAGCAGAATTAACTCGCAAATTATTTTAGATGATTCTGGAGCGGAAACTCTTCTGGGTAATGGAGACATGCTATTCCTTCCCCCAGGATCTTCTCAACTTCTTAGAGCTCAAGGAGCCTATATTAGCGATGATGATATTAATCGAGTTATCTCATTTATATGTGAACAAGCCCCGTCCAATTACCTAATAGAATCCTTTGATCAAATGAAAAAAGAGGAATATAGTGAAGACGTGGATGAACCTAGAGATAGCATGTACGATCAAGCCAAATCTATAGTAATAGAAACCAGGAATGCATCTACGACATTTTTACAAAGAAAACTTAAAATTGGTTATGCCAGAGCTGCGTCTCTTATGGACGAATTAGAACAAAAAGGGATAATAGGTCCTCAAGAAGGAAGTAAGCCTAGACGAATATTAATGGAGTCAGAGCTCAAATCTTCCTTCCAAAATTCAGAAGAACCTTTTATAGAATAGTTATGAACAAAAAAATCATAAAACAGCACATAGAAAAAATCCTTATTCAAAGATTAAAGTTCATAGGGATATTGCTTATACTATTTGGAGTATGCTCTTTTGGATATGGTTTTAAAGTACACGATAGGCCATTTGCAGATAAAAGCTCATCGGATCTTAACAAAGATCTTGCTATGGGATTAGGTCTAGCTGATGTTGTAAAAGATGATCCTAAAACTTTACTTCCAGAAAACATCTTGAATTTCTATTTTGTTGGTATACTTTTCAGTGGAATAGGGGCATTCTGTATTTACACCTACGTTAAAAAAAAGCATGAACTAACAAATCTTAAATAAATATCCACAAATTTATTGGAATTATTCATATATTTTGCGATTAGTAAGACTTAATAGTATAAGTTTACATATAGTGACATGGTATGAAAACACAAAAACGTCGTATTTTAGTAGCCGATCCCAATATAGAAATTCATAAACTTATAAAAAACGGCAAAGAAGCAAAAGAATACCAAATAGAGACAGCTTTTAATGGTAAAGAGTGTATTAAAAAACTAGAAACATTCCAACCTGAACTGGTGATCGTAGATTTCTTCTTACCATGTAACCACGGCATAGAAATACTAAAAAAAATTAAAGAAGCGCCTCTAATTCAAAAAACTGGAGTGATAATTACTTCATACCACAGTTTATTGCAAAATCATCATATAGCAATAAAAATGGGAGCCAACTACTACTTAGAGAAGCCTTTTGCAGAAAAAACTATTTTCCAACTCATAAAAAAATACTTTGAAAATAAACTAATCCCCGATCCTTATCCAGAAGAATCTGAGAATATCTTCGATCATTCTCATACATACGCACCAGAAACTAAACAGTATAATTCCTACATAAAGTTTTGGGGAACAAGAGGCTCTAATCCAGTAGCCGGTGTTGATTATATTCACTTTGGCGGCAACACCTGCTGCCTAGAAGTGCGTCACGGTGATGATGTACTTATCATTGATGCAGGAACTGGAATACGGGTTTTAGGTGGGGAATTTTCTGAGAATACGGACAAACCTTACAACATTTTGTTTAGCCATACACACTGGGATCACTTACTGGGTTTCCCCTTTTTTAAACCGATATATCATCCTAATTCAGAAGTGAATCTATATGCACCAGTAGGTTTTGATAAAAGCACTAAAGAGCTTTTTTCTGACATGCTAGGGTATGCATACTTTCCGGTAGCACTTGAAGACATAAAGTCGAAAATTTCATTTTTTGAAATTAGAGATTCTCAGAAACTTTCGTTTGGAAAAATTGAAGTATACACTCACTATGCATTCCATCCCGGATCTACCCTTTGCTTTAGAATACATGTAGCCGGAAAAAAAATAGGTTACGTAACTGACAATGAATTTCTTATGGGCTATTTAAACCACCCAAAAAATGCGACAAAAAAAGACAAACTTATGCAACCATACCTTAGTCTTATTAAATTTTTCGAAGGTTGCGATTTAATAATTCATGAAGCTCAATACACTCCATCAGAATATAAACAAAGGCAAGGATGGGGACATTCATCGATTTCGAATGCATCAGTATTCGTTCAGGAAGCTGGAATAACAGACTGGATAGTAACACATCATGATCCAAGACATACAGATATTGATTTGCTAAAAAAAACACAACTACATCATGATGTATTGGAAGAAATGGATTATCCTTGCAGAGTTAGGTTAGCGTATGATGGAATGCTCGTGCCAATACAATAAAATATTTCAGCGAATAAAAAACTTATCTTCTAAAGAGAAAAAAAACCTCCTACAAAAAATGGTTAAGCTCCAAGAAGAAGTAGGAGAACTTGCAGAGGCTGTCTTAATACATGAAAACGCGTCTGGATCGGAATATAAATCTAAAAACGAACATGCTATAGAAAAGGAAATTACAGATATACTTTTGGTAAGCCTAGATATGTTCTACAGTCTTAATCCAAGTGAGGGACTACTCGAACACCTTCTTACAGAAAAAAGTCAAAAATGGGAACATTTTCAATCAAAATAATATAGAATGCGCAACTTTATCCTGATAAGCAACACTAACTTCTGTATTCATACCACATTGGTCTAGCATATTTCTTATTATTTTGAGTGCCAGATCCGGTGAATTGCATTCAGAAGATAGATGAGCTAAATATACGTGCTTTAGCTCTCTATGGGCTATATTACCTAGTAAATTAGCACAAGCTTCATTAGATAAATGTCCTTGACGACTCAGGACTCTTTGCTTGTAAATCATAGGCCTTGAAGAAGCGTGAACCATTTCTGGCTGATGATTGGCCTCGATATACAAATAATCACAATTTTTTAACTGCGTCTGAACTAGAGTTGATGCAAAGCCTAAATCAGCACAAACTCCAATTTTTATTCCGTTTAGCTTGAAGGTAAATGCGACAGGGTCTGCTGCATCGTGTTGGATACTAAATGGATGAATTTCAATATCTCCATACTCAAAGCTCTCCCCTGTGGAAAAAATTTTAAACTTGAGAGGGGCTTTAGCCTGGGCAAGTATAGCTTTAGCTGTCTCACTATTTGCAAATACTGGGATATCATATTTGGCACAAAAAACATAAAGACCACGAATATGATCTATGTGCTCATGAGTAATTAATACTGCATCAATTTGCGAAGGGTCTACTTGAATTTCCTCAAGTTTAGAAATAATAGCCTTTGCACTCAGACCAACGTCTACGAGAAGTTTTGTAGTTTCTGTTCCAACGTATATGCTATTACCTTTTGAACCTGAAGCCAAAGGACAAAATCCATTCATCGATTATCACTCTCACTAAAGTCATTTCTGAAAGAAAGAAAAGAAGGAGTGTAATCGCGAGAATAGGTAGGAGTCAATAGCAAAAAAACGGGAAAAATGAGAAAAGATACGAAGCTATGCTTCGTATCTTTAAAACGAACTTAAAAGCTTGCTAGATCTCTGATTCCCTTTTCTAGGTCATCAAGCTGAGGCAACACCTCATCTTCTAGCTGTTTACAATAAGGAACCATGCAGTTCTTTCCTGTAACTCTTTGTATCGGAGCATCAAGGTAAGCGAATGCTTGTTCTACAATTTTCGCAGAAATCTCAGCACCAAGCCCAGCATGTCCAACAGCTTCATGAGCTATTAAGCATTTACCAGTCTTTTTCACTGAAGTTAAAACCGTCTCCATATCCAAAGGAACAATCGAGCGAAGATCAATTACTTCTACAGAAATTCCTTCTGAAGCTAAGGAATCGGCTACTTGAGAAGCCATAAAAACAAGCATTCCCCAGCAAACAACAGTCACATGAGTACCTGACCTAACGACTTTCGCTTTTCCAAGAGGTATTATTTCATCTTCCTTCGGTTCTTTTCGTGCACAGAACACCCTTTGTCTGTAAAGAGCTTTATGCTCTAATATAACAACGGGATTAGGATCATCGATAGCAGCTTTTAAAAGCTTCTTAGCATCAGATGCATTACTTGGTATAACAATTTTTAGACCTGGACAATGAGATAAAAAAGCCTCAATACTCTGAGAATGGTAAGGGCCACCTTGTATATACCCCCCATATGGCATACGTACTACTACAGGGCAACTCCATTCGCCGTTGGATCTATAATGAATGTTAGCTAGTTCATTTACCAATTGATTCATCCCGGTCCATATATAATCAGCAAACTGAATCTCAGCTACAGGCTTTAGCCCTGTAAAAGACATTCCTATTGCTATTCCTATGATTGTAGACTCTGCAAGAGGTGTATTAAAGCATCTGTCAACGCCGTATTTATCAGTGAGCGTTCTAGTTACACCAAAAACACCACCTTTTCCGAATGCTACATCCTGTCCGAAAACAACAACAGAGGAATCTGCTCGCATAGCCTCATCAAGACCATGATTAATAGAATCGACCATAACAACAGCATCCTGACCAGAAGAGGAATCATCGCCTTCATACGATACTTCACTTATGTTGTGATCTTTAAATACTTTCGTATCGCAAGAAGAAAGGTCTGGGAATGGATACTGATCTGCTAATTCTGCAGCCCTTTCAACTTCTTTAAAGCAAGTATCTTTTAAAATAGAAAGCTCTAAGTCTGTTGCATAACCCTTGGAAATGATCCAAGACTCAAGTCTTGGAATTGGATCTTTCGATCTATCTAATTCCTGAAGTGTTTTTTCCTTATATTTTGAAGGATCATCACTACTGCTATGAGCTCCGATTCTTGGAACTTTAGCAACTACAAGTGAAGGACCTTGGCCATTTCTTGCTTTGTCGACAGCAGTTGACAAAGCTTGGTCAACTTGTTCGAAGTCACACCCATCTATATCAAAAACAGAAAGGCCTTTATATCCTGAAGCTATATGCACTATAGATCCACCTGCTGTCTGATTTTCTACAGGAACAGAAATAGCCCAGCCGTTATCTTGAATTACGAAGATCACAGACAATTTATGAATACAAGCAAAATTCAAAGCTTCGTGAAAATCACCCTGAGAAGTGGAGCCGTCACCAGCAGACACATAAACTACATCATTTTTCCCTTGAATTTGCAATCCCTTTGCAACACCGACAGCTTGTAAAAATTGAGATCCTACAACGCTAGACTGACATGTCAAACGAAGTCGTTTGTGAGAATAGTGCTCTGGCATCATCCTTCCGCCAGAATGATGAGGAACATCTCTAGCGAGGAAAGCTCCGAATATGTATTCAAGCTCACAACCAAGACCAATAGCAAACGCCCTATCTCTGTAGTAAGGCAATCCCCAATCTTTTTCTGGAATCAAACTCTTTGCGGAAGCACAACCAATCATTTCGTGACCACAAACTGACAAATGAAACGTGCCCCCCTTGTTCTGTCTAACAAGCTTTGACATTTTATCATCAGTCAATCGGGTAAGATACATAGATTTGAGTAAATCTAGAGATCTATCCCGTTGCAAATGGATATCTTGAACGGTTTCTTGTATAACTTGTGAATCAACTACCATCTTACTTCTTATGTTTTTTTTGAATCTGAGTTACCGTCTTAATAGATGGCTTCTTACGAGCCTCTTCTTCAGATTTATCTGCAGATTTGGGTTCTTTTTCTCTTTTTTTAGGAAGGAAATCTTTAACAACTTCAGAGATCCTTTTATTTTTAGGAGACTCCTCAAGGTCTTCAACTTCTTCAGCTTCTTTATTTACAGCTCTGATTAACTTATCTTCTCTATCTGAACCTGTTATTTCGTGTATATCGGAAAGTCGGCTAGATAAATGTCGTAGAGACTCCAATCTTTCAGAAAGTGCTTGCAATTTAGCATCCACTTTTACTCTTGAACTACCTCTAAGGCTAGCAAGAAGCTGTGCTTCGTTCTCATACCTTGCAGAGAACGTAATTGAAGTAGCACTAGAAATATCTGGCA
>VGMB01000068.1 GCA_016866585.1 Chlamydiota bacterium | reverse complement strand
AATAGAAATCCAAGATAAAATCACCAGCTAAACTTCAATTAACACGCAGGATTTTATGATAGGAAGAAACGACCCTTGCTGGTGTGGATCGGGAAATAAGTGGAAAAAATGCCACGCCCCCGATACGGGCGAAGCGACCCCAGAAAAAATATCAGAAAAATACTATAAGACCTATGGAATCATAGTTAAATCTGGTGAGCAAATCGAAGGAATACGCAGAGCTTGTAAGCTTGCCGCGCATATCCTGAGAGAGACGGCAAAGCATGCTAAAAAAGGTATTACCACAAACCAGCTAAATGAAATTGCAGAAGATCTACATAAAAAGGCAGGAGCGATTCCAGCGCCTCTTGGATATGGGGATCCTCCCTTCCCTAAAAGCATCTGCACATCAAAAAATGAAGTAATCTGCCACGGCATACCTGATGATATCCCTCTTGAAGATGGCGATATTGTGAATATTGATGTAACATGTATTCTTAACGGATATTATGGTGACTGCAGCCTTATGGTATGTATTGGAGAGGTTTCGGAAGAAAAAAAACATGTTGTAGACACTTCCAAAATATGCCTTGATGAGGCAATAAAGATATTACGTCCAGGAGTGTTCATCTCTGATATAGCCAAAGTAATAGAAAAGCATGCCCGCGATGCAGGGTGCTCTGTTGTTACGCAGTTTATCGGGCATGGCACTGGAGTGATGTTCCACGAAGCACCTCAAGTACCACATCATTATAACAATGTTAATATCCCACTTGTTGCTGGCATGACATTCACTATTGAACCGATGATCAATGCAGGGGTGGAAAAAGCTGTAATTGATAAAAGCGACCAGTGGACAGCCAGAACAGCCGATGGAAAACCAAGCGCCCAGTGGGAACATACGCTCCTAATTACACCAGAGGGGTGTGAAATTTTAACAATTTAGTTTTGATATTTTTTCAAACTTTCTTTTAAGAAAAACAATCAACTAAATATTACAACGCAATTTTACAACGAAGATGTAAAATTGCGATACTTTAGGGACATGTCTTGATAAATGAAAATTTATAGATTGCTATGTAGTTGAAAATATGCACAAAACCCTAAAAATGCGCTAATAAAGGCTATTAAGACACCAAATTTAATTCTTGTATCATATATTCGTATTCAGGATTTTGTGATTCAATTTTCTGGAGTAATGTAGCAACGAGCTGCTCTAGATGTTCTACTTGTTTCTCTAAATCCAAATTATCTGAGGTCATCTTTTGAAAAGATATAATAATAGAATCCTCTTCATCAGAAGGTGTTAAATTATTCTCTGCGTTTTGTTTTACCAAAGTAAGCAGAGTATTTTCTATTAAAAAGAGCTCTTTTCTTGTTTCATCTAGCAGAGTTGATTTTTCGTCAAACTGTCCTTTAAGATTTTGATACTGAGCTTGCCAGTTAATATCCTGATCACAAACCACTTCTTGTCTATCCTCAAAAGCATATTCCATCTGTATAGAAGAAAGACTCTCTTTGAGAAAATCAAGCTCTTTTTCTTTTTCTAGATTTTCTTTTTGAGCGAACGCAATTTTTTCTTCTAATAAAGAAATGGTCTCTAGGTGTTGCAATTCGTGCGAACTAACTACCTTTTCTAGCTCAAGCTGTGTTTTTTCAAGACTTGCTTCAACATAGTTTTTGCATTGGATATGGTACATACATTGCCTATGCAGGTAGTCAATGTTCGATTGGCTTTCTTTTTTTTGTTTCTCAAGCTCTTCTTTGATCTGGTGAGTCTCTTGCCATGCGATGCTTAAGTGATGTCTATGCGCTGTAATTTGATGCCTTAGATCTTCTACAGTAGACTCAAGTTCTGAGATCAACTTCTCATATTCTTGTTTTTCTTTTCGATTGGAGTTTGTCACCTCAGCAAGATAAAGCTGAAGCTTACTGAGATCTTCTTTATTTTTTTCTGCTGAAAGCTGCACCGATTCAATAGCTGACATATAACTTTTTAAGCATAGTGTGGAGAGCCACCAACTAATCACTACACCATTAGCAAAGATAAGGTGAGCGCCTTTTAAAAGCTCGGGATACTTAAAAAATAAAATTGACGACCAGACTAATACAGAACCCAAGAAGCCATACAATCCAAATAGATAAGATAAGAAAAGCCCCAGGCCTGTATAGATTGCAATAAATATAGGCAGCTCATGCATAAGACAGCAAGAGCTTGCCAGCTGAAGAAATAAAGGTGGGAACAGTGCAAGCAAACTATAAATGAAAGATTTTTTTTTAACTTTATATTGTATTAGTTTTTCTTGCGGCATCCATCACCTCGATATTGCCAATATTTTATTCTGCCAAATGGGCAAGAATACGTCCCATCGTCAAAAATCCTTGTTTCAGTCTCTCTAGCTCAAAATGTTCATTGGGGGCATGGAAGTCATCAGTGGATAGCGATGTGCCAAACATAGCAACCTCTCCTCCAGATATTTCCGCAAGCTTGGCAACTATAGGGACAGAGGCTCCGCAAAGAGTATACTCTGGGTCTCTACCAAACACATCTCTTTGACTTGCCTCAACGATCTTTACGATCTGAGCGTTATGATCTGTTCGGAAGGCTTTAGCAGAGTGATGTGGCCTCAGCTCAACATGGATTCCTTGAGCTATATTTTTTTGTAGAAAATCTTTTATTTTTTGGTGGATTTTTTCAGGATCTTGATCTGGTACAAGACGGCAAGACAACTTAGCATAAGCTTTAGCTGGGATCACAGTCTTGAACCCACTACCGGTGTAACCACCCCAAATACCGTTGATTTCTAAGGAAGGTCTAAGCCAATTGGATTCTTTGATCGTCTTATCATTTTCATTACAGAAGGCCTTTACACCAAAATCATGTTTATATGCCTGAACATCAAAATCTAGATTTATATTTTGAAGAACTTCTTTGGGGATGGGTTTTACCTCGTCATAAAATCCATCAATTGCAATAGTGCCATTGTCATCCCACATTTTTGCAATTACCTCAGAAAGAGCTCTAATAGGGTTCAATGCGATCCCCCCATGAACTCCAGAGTGAAGATCTTGTTTTGAGTTTTGGCATTCGATATCGAATGTAGCTATACCACGCATTCCTAAAGTAATACCTGGAACATTTCTTTTTGGCATGTCAAAGTCTACAACAAGAACATGATCTGCTAATAAAAGCTCTTTTTTTTGTTCGAGGGTGACTTCTGTGCCGGCACCGCCAGACTCTTCTTCCCCTTCGATAAATAGCTTTATATTGACATCTAAGTCTTTAGCTATTTGCATTGCGGCTTTTAAAGCCGCAATGGTTGCAAAACATTGACCTTTGTTGTCAGAGGCACCGCGAGCATACACTTTACCGTCGACAAGTTTAGGTTCAAAAGGATCTGTAAACCACAGATTAACTGGATCTACAGGCTGTACATCATAGTGTTGATATATTAAAACAGTCGGGCGATGGTTGCCAACCGTATGCTCTGCAAAAACAACAGGCATACCGGGATTTTCCCATAGTGTGACATTCATACCTATCTTAGTTAAATAATCCCTCAAAAAAAACGCAGTGTTAAGGCATTCATTTTTGAAATCCGGATCGGTACTTATCCCCTTAAAACGAAGAAAAGTAAAGAAATCGTCTACGATTTCTTTTTCATGCTTTCGATACCAATGTTGTAAAGAAGCGACACTAAGGTCCATATATTCTCAAAGTTTTATCGTTTAGGAATAAGATTGCAAAGCCTCGTTTTCGTCCATAAGACTATGAGCACTTTCAATAAGATAAGACGCCAAAGTAGCATCTCCTTCATATGTCATTTCTACCTGCATTTTGCCCTCGGCTGACGGCTTGCTACAAGTAATTAGAACATAGCATTCACAATTTTCATTTAAGAATTGCGACAGTTTGGAAAGATCTGTATTTTTTGCAAAATCAGTATCATCCAAAATTACTTTTTTGTCCTTATCACCACTGTGACACTTCATATAAAAACACCTATTTGGTTTTGCTTTTTTATAGAAAGCAAAAACATGTAACGTAATAACACATGCATATCATTTGCATCATATGTCAAAAGTTCGAGAAGATAAATGACAGAAACAGGTATTAATACGCAACAAAAACTCAAAAAAAAAATACATTTTTTCTATATATATCAGATCTTGACAGGATCCTGTATAGTATATACCCTCTTAAGTGACAAACGTAAAGGAGCCGAGCATGGCAATCGCAAAAAGAATTTTTTTATTTTTAGCTGTTAACTTTCTTGTAGTCCTAACACTGTCCATCATACTGAGCATTTTCAATATACGTCCGTATTTAAATGCTTATGGAATCAACTACCCTTCCCTTATGATATTCTGCCTAGTCTGGGGTATGGGGGGAGCTTTGATCTCACTTAGTATGTCTAGAATGATGGCGAAAATGATGATGGGAGTACAAATCATTAGCCCTACAACCAAGGATTCTAATTTAAAAAACCTTGTTGATACAGTATATGACATGGCAAGAGCTGCCAACTTAGTTCATATGCCTGAGGTGGGTATATTCCAGTCACCGGAACCCAATGCATTTGCAACAGGTCCAACAAAAAAGAGATCACTGGTGGCTGTATCGACAGGTCTACTCCATCGGATGTCTCAAAAAGAGCTAGAAGGAGTGATTGCCCACGAGATTTCTCACATAGAAAATGGTGACATGGTGACAATGACGCTGATACAAGGAGTGGTCAATGCTTTTGTCATGTTTATGGCACGTGCTCTTGCTTATGTAGTATCAGGCCTTGGTAATAAAAAAGACAACTCATCAAGTGGCTCTTATGCAGGATATGCGATCCTCGTCTTTCTTTTTGAAGTTGTATTTATGATCCTTGGATCCATCGTTGTTGCTTCCTTTTCTAGGTTTAGAGAATTTAGAGCAGACAAGGGAGGAGCCACTCTAGCTGGAAGAGAGAAGATGATTGCAGCGCTTGAATCTCTTCGTAGCATGCAAGGCATGAGAGACCCAAGAGTGGATAAACCTTCCTTTGAATCGATGAAAATATCATCAGTGAAAAAGAGCGGATGGATGGCGTTATTTGCCTCACACCCGCCACTTGAGGATAGGATTGCCCGCCTAAAGCAAGGGATATAGTCCTAACAGCGCATTGCCTTGGCGCTGTCTTTCACCCTTGAGAGCAGCGCTTTGGCATGATCTAGAAGCTCTAACTTGTCACCATTTTCCATGATAAACACCTGATGTGGATGGATAATTTCGCACAAGTTTCGTAAACTTTCACATTTAAGAACAATGAAATCAACCTCAGCCAGAGACGATAGCAGAGATACGAACTCCTCATCAGGAGAGCTGTCCATAACATAAATAATAAGCTTCATCTCTTTGTCTCTTGAAGCAAGCTTTCTTATGCTCTTAAAGATGGCGGTGGACATACCCTTTTGGCTGTCTAACCCGAGAACAACAAAGCGTTTACCTCTTAAAGCTTGCTGTAGTGCAAACAAATGCTCTTCATCGAAAATTTTATTATCAATATCGTACTCTAAAAGACGCTCTGACATTTCTGACAAATTGATCCTTGCACATCCCAACTTTTCAATAGCAAGACCTGCAGCTATATTAGCAAGCTGAGCTGCATACTTTACGTCGAGCATATTGGCAACAGCTACACTGATCATAGCGAGAACGGTATCGCCTGCACCTGTCACATCTTTAACTTCTTTTGAACGTACAGGAAAGTCTATGCTATACCCTGAGTTTTGAAACAGAGACATCCCAGCCTCGGAACGAGTGATAAGGATCATCTCAGACTGACTTTTTTCCAGCAGCGAACTGGCAACCTGATCTAAGGAGGCATTGGGTTCAAGCTTGGCCGCTGCAAGGGCCTCAGATAAGTTGGGCTTTATGATAGTGGCTCCAAGGTAT
This sequence comes from Chlamydiota bacterium, assembly GCA_016866585.1. Lineage (GTDB taxonomy): Bacteria > Chlamydiota > Chlamydiia > Chlamydiales > Rhabdochlamydiaceae > VGMB01. The sequence continues at coordinate 1,771 of VGMB01000068.1, read as the reverse complement.
TTACTGAAATCATCACCTTTTGGATCAACAATTATCGGCAGTCCTTTTTTCCGGGCAAGTTCGATAGTGAATGAAAGAAGAGTACGAGAAAGAAGTCCTTTACCATAGTCAGAGATAGCCACCGTCTGCACCTTGTCCATAACTTCTTCGATACGCAACTTCATCAATTCTTCGAGCTCATCAGTGAGTGGAGAGATGTTTTCAAAATCAACACGCAAGACCTGTTGTGAATCAGCGATGAGTCTATTTTTAACCGGTGTTTTAAAACCTTTTTGGTACACTAGGCCCTCAACATCCACGCCTTCCTTCATTAGAGCTTCTCTTAAGTCATCACCGGCATTGTCGAAACCGACCCTACCTACAGCAAATACTTTTGCACCGAGTGATGCCACATTTAATGCGACGTTACCTGCTCCCCCTGGAAGGCTTTCTTCTTTCTGAACATGTAGTACAGAAACAGGAGCCTCTGGCGATATTCTTTTGATTTTGCCAGTAGTATATGTATCCAACATAAAATCGCCGACAACAAGAACTTTCACAGGATTAAATCGGCTTAGCATTCCTATTAATTTTACCATCTTCGATCTCTTAGTAAGTAATTTTGCACATAGTCTGCAACGGATTCTTCCGTATTAAATTGGCAAGGAGACTGATGCTGCAGATATCCAAAGGCTTCTTTAAATTTGAACATATCAGCACAAGTATAATTTTGATATTGTTTTATTAACGTGTCCGGCATATCGATATAGCGTATATCTTCTGGCTTTCCTAAAGCTTTAAACAATGCCTTAGCAAGAGCATTCCATGTAGTTGTGTGTCCAGAACCTATATTATAGATCCCTGTAAAGTCATTATCTAAAAAGTCAGCTGTCATGCGCACAGCATCTTTTACATAAATAAAATCTCGACATTGATCACCATCAGCAAATTTCTGAGGTTCTGATGATTTGTATAAATTGATAAACCCATCTTTTTGTATTACAGGCATCATCTTATAAACCATAGAAGCCATCTTCCCCTTGTGATTTTCATTAGGACCAAATACGTTGAAATACTTAAGGCCAACGACCTGATCGAGTGCACCTTGTCCTTTAATCCACAAATCGAAAAGGTGCTTTGAGAAACCGTAAACATTTAAAGGTTGCAACTGATCTATTTCCTGATGATTATCAGAAAACCCAAGGGAGCCATCACCATAGGTTGCAGCTGATGATGCATAAATAAAGCGCACATTGTTGTCCAAAGCAAAGTCAGCTAGATCTATGGAATATCTGTAGTTATTTTGCATAAGATAGTCACCATCGGATTCCATAGTATCAGAGCAAGCACCTAAGTGCACGATGGAGGCAACCTCATCTTTTCTACCTTCGAGCCATTTCTTCAAATCATGCTTGGAAATGAAATCAACGAATCGCTTGTTATGTAAGTTCTTCCACTTTTCAGTTTTTTTTATATCATCCACAAGAAGTAGATTATATTTACCTTGATTATTGAGATGACGCGTGAGGCAAGAGCCGATACAACCAGCAGCTCCAGTGATAACAATCAGTGGGGAATCATACATTTTTGGACTCATAAGACTTCTCGTTAGTATAAAAGTATTAAGATACCAAATTTACAACTATTCGTACCAGCATGTATGTAATCTTTTAGCAAATCCTACTTGTTGTAGGAAGCAATTATTAAGCAAGGAAAGATTACCCTCTCCAAAACAGAAAAAAGCAGAGCCGCTACCAGACATCACAACATGTGAAAATCCTGCATCCTTAAG
>VGMB01000067.1 GCA_016866585.1 Chlamydiota bacterium | reverse complement strand
AATGGTTGGTCTTGTGCTTTACCCAGGATATCTAAAGTATGTGCTAATAATGATTGACTACTGTTATCTATGGTTATGACATCATCAAGTCTAAGATTAGGGCTTTTAGATTCATCTACACTTTTTAATGAATTAGATATGGAGACAAGTAAAAGAGCACCTGTTAGGTTTTTTTTCTGGATGCATTCATTAAATATTGATTTCAGCTCCTCTACCTTGAAATCCGTCCAGAATGTCTTACAATCCACAAAACTTAGCTTAAGTAGATGTGAATTTTCAAATATTGTCCTAAGTTTTTCAATAACGATCGGATTATCTAAAAAGGCTTTATTGTCTCTAATAAAGGTAATCGCAGATTCAACGCTGAGAGGGCTTCCTGGATCCAGCCTAAGCAATTGCAAATCAATGTCTTTGTTCTGTAAGTCTGATATGGGTTCCTGAATTACCCATCTTAATTTATCACTTTCTTCTACTTTTCGGATATCGAAAATAAATGGGATGTTGTCTGTTCCAATCACTTGTTTAAGGCCTGTATATCCTGTTGAAAGGTCTGAGAAGCCAGAGTAAAAAAGTAATGGTTTTTTTTCTTCCGATTCTAAGACTAAGTAACTATTACCATTATCTAATTTAGATGAGCCAATCTTTAATCTACCTGTAATTTGTGCTGTTGCTTCAAACAGCTTATTTCTTTTACTTCTTAGTTCCTTGGCTGTAGTAATCGTAGATGAAGTCTCAGAATTATTTGCAGGGGATTCGGTGAAGAACGTTTGTTCCATATTTAAGAGCGCATCTTGAAGAAAATCCTGTTTTCTTTGAAAATTGAGAGCACATTCTACATCGATCTCAGGAAGAATCTCGTGCAAAAAGATGGGTTTCCTATCTTTTTTTCCGAGACCTATTGCTTTGATTACATCTTGTATTTCAGTAGTTGATATTTGTTCAGGTGGTTCTTTGGATGTTTTTTTAACAAGAGCTTTAAAATTATCCGATTCATAAAATTTATGTATAAAATACAAAAGTTGAAATTTTTCACTTAACGGTTCGTTTGTGTTATCAAGGGAGGATCCTGTACCAGTTACTGTTATATTTTCAGCAAGTCTGTTTACTGTACACAAACCATTGTAGTCTTGAAATGGTTGAATTTTTGTGAAAATATTGTTATTTTCATGAACTAAATAGTCATTTAAAAATTCATTTTTTGACGGGTATTTTAGAAGATTTAACACCAATTGGGATGCCAGTACATCGTAAGGCTGATCATATTCTATCAACAACTCAATGGTTTGTATTGAGTTTAGAGCAGGGGTTAGCGTATCGGAGTTGTTGCTTTTTTCTAATCCGCAATTTAGTCTATAAGCTAAATAATCCGTTAGGCATACTACATTTTTTAGTGAATTATACTCAGTTATAGTAGGAAGAGGATCTTTAATTCTTAACCTTGTCTCTAAAAGCTTTTCTTGAGCCTCAATCGATATTTTTACCAATTTTTGGATTTGTTCAAATGGCATAGATTGCAATAATTCTGAGCTCGAGTTATCAGGGAAACTTGCAAGAATTGCATCTAATTGCATTCTAGCAAAAGAGAAATTTTCGCTTTTGATCAAGTTATCAGCATTTTTAACAAGCTCTTCTAATTGGGCTATCGAAGACGTAAATTCTCCTTTTTTATTATCATGCAGTTCTTTCAATCTTTTCTTAACATCATCCTCTTTTTGAGGAAGATACATGGGAATAAGAGTTAAATCTTTAAAGGAAGTAAAAAAAAGCGCTTCGGAATCTTTAATAACAGAGTCTAATGCTTTTTCAAGGTTGTCTATAATTTGCTCATCAGAATTAGAAAATTTAGCTTCGTGTAAAGCATTTTTTAAGCCATCGATTTTCTTTTGAGTTTCTTCAGAAATAACTGGATTATTAAAAATTTTTTTTATTTGAGAGAGTGCTGTCAGGAATTCAGAAGGAAGTTTTTTTGTGGTTTTTTGAGAAGGAGTCTCTTTTGATGTCGTTGTTTCGCTTGTTGATGTCGTTGGTAGCATAATTCTAAGTTTTGGCAGGGATGATACTTCTTTTGCTCCAAGGTTATTAATAATTTCATTATTTTGTTGTTCCAAAAGTCTCTTTTTTGCTCCATTTATTCTATTAGTAACCTTTTCACGTATTGAAAAAACAAATTCTTGGGCTATTTCTTTGCCATACGCCTTAGTGAGTTTTGATTCTAATGAGAGAAGCTTAGAATCAAAATTTAGTGCCATTTTATCTAGTTCTTTATCAGAAAGTTTGGTGCTTATTCTGATGAATTTCTCAGCCAGTTTACTTACGAATTTGAATAGGAGATCTGGTTTATTTAAGCCTTTTGATCTTTGTTCTATTTTAGATAGTTCATCTTCTATAGTTCTTATTTGATCATTTAATACTTTTTGATGAATTTCATTAATTTTTTGTGTATCCTGTAAAGAATCTATAATGCTGGTTATTTCTACACCTTCTTCAATTTCTAGAAGTGTGCGGATTTCATCTTTTGTAGGTTGGCTAATGTTCCCTAGCTTAGATTTAATATATTCTACAGAGGCTTCTTTGAGTTTTTCAAAATCCTCTATTGTTTTCTTAGCCTTCATAATTTCATCAAATAAATTTTGCAGCTGATGATCTACAGGCCGCGCAGTATTTTCTTTAAGATCTGAAGAGGATTTATTAAGGTATTCAGAAATTTCTTTTTTATAGCTTTGAACAGTTTGAGATTCTTGCATTGATGCTGTGGATTGTGAAGAATCAGTATTTCTATCCTCAGACTTAGTGGACCAAATAGATGCGATTCTTGTGCCGAGAGATTTAATTAAACCCCAACCCCATGACTCAGATGCTTCAGATTTTTGGGGAGATTCTAGCTCACTTTTTTGCTCTGAAGCAGTGACGATAGGTTGTGCTGTAACAGGAGGAATTTTACATGCTCTATCTAGGTCTTTAATAAATGAGGCTGATTCAAGGTATGAGTCGATTTTACGTCTACTTTTTTCAAGAGATTTGATATCAGTGCGTAATTTGGAGGGCATTTCATCAGTGCTTAATTTTCCCAATAGTAAGCATAAGTTCAAAGGATCTGTTTTTGGTTTGCTAAAGGCGTTTTTTGATGAGATGGGACTTTCTCTTATTTCCGTACTATTGTTTTTGATGAGATCATCAATGATTTCATCAATTTTTGTTGTCTTAGATGTCGTTTCCGTAGGTTTTTCAATAGATTGAATTTCTTTTTGATTCTGAAATGACATCTGAAGTAGTGTATGAAACATACGCTCATTACAAATAAAGCTTCTTATCACTTGCACTTTATCTAGGTCATCAGATCCTTCTTTAACATTTCCTACTTTTGTTATACTGTACTGATAGAATTCGGTTCCTTCTCTAGATTTGATTTTTTCAGATTTGATAATTAAAAATGAAGGTATCGGCTGGCCGTTAATAGAATTTTGTATAGGAATAATAATTTCATTTTCTTCACCATTCGTTAAATCAGAAATTATATCCCTTATAAGAAAAGGCAATACGGTTGCAAATTTTTTATTCGAAAATGCTTCTTTTATTCGGTAAGAGTTCTCTAATGCGTCTTTTATTTTGGGTTTTAAAAGGTTATCATCATCAGGACAACAATCTTCAAGAGTTTTGAGTGTTTCAGTAAAACTTTCATATGTATTATCAATATTAAAAAGATCATAAATTTCGCTTTCTTCTTTATTTTTGGCCCATTTAGGGAAGAAAGATAAAAACCAGGAAGTCCAGGTAGGCTCTTTAACAGAAGTTAAATTTTTGATGTTTTGGTTTAGATCAGAGGGTAATATAGCCAATTCTTTCGCTTTAACAATAGCAATTTTCCCCCCTGCTATTGAGGAGACTTTACTCTCTGTGGTTTCTGGTGATAGTTTTCCTTCATGACTAACAGACCATTCGCTAATTTTTTTGCTAGGTGCAGCAAGATGTTTAAGTAGTTCCGTATTATCTTCAAAGATCTTTTTTACGTTTTCTGAGGTTAGTTGACTGTCTGTTCCTTTGACTTTGATTGTTCGGGTTCTTAAAACGGAGGTCTTGTCTTTCGTTTCTTGATACTCTATTTTAAAATATCGGCTTTTAGAAACTTCATCCGGACCTGAAGACATAATTGTACCTTTTATTTTCATCTATCTTTTAAATAAATAAAAATAAAATTTAGTAAAAGCTTTAATTTTAAATTTTTTTTATTGTAATTTGAATTTAGCGAAGAGCTTTTTTGCGCCCTCTGTTGAAAGGGATCCTTCTATAATTCTTAATTTTTGCAATGGATATTCATTTTTAGTGTTAGTAATTAGATCATCATTAAATCCAGTACATCTTTCTAGTGTTATGCTTTCCATTATTCTGTTATTACTAAAGAGAGGTTCTAAGATTGCAGGAGTGAGTTGTTCAGAAAAATATAGTCTAAGATTTTTTAAATTTGGTAGTAAATGCACCAGATCTTTAAAGCTCTCATCATTTAGGTCATTACAATCACCAATAATTAAATCTGTTATATTAGGATTTGCTCTAAATAGTGATTTTAAATGATTTACATTTACATCATCAAGGGATGAAAGACGTATGCTTTTCAAGCATTTGCAATACTTAGAAAGGGCAGACAAAATTTTAGCATTTAAAGGACGATATGAAATATGGAGGGATTCTAATTGGGGATTTTTTTTAATAAACCCTTCCAAAGTGTCTTGTGAAATTTCTAAAAAAAAGCGAAAGTTTATCGCTTTTATATTTGTTGTATAATTAATCATGCTACTTAAGAATTTTGAATCTACTCTATATGAATAGTCTAATATTTCAAAACCATCACATAAAGATGCATTTTCTGTGAAAAATGCAAGGTCTTTTATAGGAATTCTTTTAGCATCGTAATTCGCTTTTTCTAGAGATGAGAGGAGGGACTGAATTATATAAGCGCTTCTGAAACTAGAAAACTCAGGTTTCTTTAAAGAGGGCCATTTATTTTCAAATAATAATTTCCATCTATTATCATCATAAAGTTCCGGTTCAGCCTTTTCAATGGCAACAAGAAGTCTCGGTGTTATATTACTGTCTTCTAAAAGTAAAGAAGAGGGTATTGCGTTAAGTAGATGCTCTTGAGGAGATACCCTTTCCTGTCCTGACATCAAATAGGTGTACATTCTGCTCAGTATTGATGGTTGTGAAAACGAATGAGTGTTTACTGTAGATACAGTTTTACCTTGATAGTAGGTTTCAGTCTCTTTTTCAAGATTATTTAACACTACCGTGCGTGCTAGAGATTGTAGTGAAGGAATTTGTATACTCATTGTATTCCCTAGTGTTAAATACTAATCCTTGAATAATTATAGATGCATTTGCGGGTAATTACAAGTGAAATGATTTTTTGTTATTATCATATATTATTAGATTGTGTTTTTATGTAAATAATGTTTTATTTTTACATCTAAATTTAAATTGAATTATTTGTGGGTATTTTTTTGAAAACCAGGGAAAATAATAAAATTTTCCCTGGTCAAAAGATATTTATGAGGACCGTTTTTTTATAATAGGCGGTTTTTTCTCTGTGATGCATTCTTTTTCAATGAGTATTTCTTCAATGTCAGGATCTGAAGGTACGTCAAACATAAGGTCTAAAAGTAGGCCTTCAACGATCATGCGTAAAGCTCTAGCTCCTGTTCCTGTTTGCTTAGCTTTTTCTGCCATTGCTTTTAAAGCATCTTCTGAGAAAGACAGACCTACATTCTCTTCTTTAAAGAGCTGTTGGTATTGTTTGGTGATTGCGTTTTTAGGCTTGGTTAATATTTCTACCAGGTCATCTGTTGTTAGTTCATTGCAGTTAGCGATACTATTGAACCTACCGACAAACTCAGGGATCATTCCAAATTCAATAAGATCTTCAGGTTCTACTTTGGAAAGTAGATAGTTAGTCTCATGGATGTCGTAAGACCTGTCTTCTGTCGCATCGAATCCAATCGTTGTCTTACCGAGTCTTTTTGCAATCATTTTATCTAGGTGAACAAAGGCTCCACCTACAATAAAGAGGATGTTCTCTGTATTAACACGGATGTACTCTTGGTTGGGATGTTTTCTTCCCCCTTTTGGAGGTACGTTTGCGATGGTACCTTCAACGATTTTTAGAAGGGCTTGTTGCACACCTTCGCCAGATACGTCGCGAGTGATCGAGACATTGCCTGTCGTTTTACGGATTTTGTCGATCTCATCGACATAGATGATGCCTGTTTCAGCTCTTGCGATATCGTAGTCGGCGGCTTGGACTAGTCTAAGAATGATATTCTCCACATCTTCCCCGACATATCCTGCCTCAGTAAGCGTAGTGGCGTCTGCGATGGCAAAGGGAACGTCTAGCACTTGAGCCAGTGTTCTGGCGATCAAGGTCTTACCAGAGCCTGTAGGGCCAAGTAACATGACGTTAGATTTGCTGTACTCAACGCTGCCAGTCTTACTTATATTGCGTATTCTCTTATAGTGATTATACACAGCGACAGATATTGTTTTTTTTGCCTTTTCTTGGCCAATTACATATTCATCAAGAGCTGCTTTGATCTCTTTTGGCTTTAAAAGTTTGAGCTCATGATGAATAGGTTTTTTTTCAACAATCTCCATGCATAATTTTACACATTTATCACAAATAAATGATTCAGGACCGGAGATGAGTTTTTCCACTGCTTCTTCTGGTCTTCCGCAAAATGAGCATGTTGGCTGTTCTTTGTTTTTTTTCGTCATAAACTCACGTTTGTTGCTTGAAAGGATTAAGAGTTTTTCGTTGGTTGTACTGCAATTTTATCAATAAGGCCATAAGCCACTGCTTCTTCAGGATTCATAAAGTAGTCTCTTTCTGAATCTTCAAGTATCTTATTTATAGGGTGATTTGTCGCTTGCGATAGAATAGAAGCGCACATTTGCTTTAAAACAAGGATCTCTTTGGCTTGGAGAGCGATATCCGAGGATGTGCCTGTAACTCCGCCGCTTGGCTGGTGGATCATGATCCTGCTGTTTGGAAGTGCGAATCTTTTTCCTTTGGTGCCAGCTGCAAGGAGTAGAGCTCCCATAGAGGCTGCTTGTCCTAGGCAATATGTATTGATATCATATCCCATAAATCTCATGGTGTCGAATATTGCAAGACCTGCAGTTATGAGTCCACCTGGAGAGTTGATGTAAAGGTTTACATCTTTCTTGGGGTCTTCTGCTCGTAAGAAAAGAAGCTGGGCTATGACGGTGTTTGCAACTTGATCGTTAATTTCAGTGCCGATGAAAACAATGCGGTCTTTGAGAAGGCGAGAATAAATGTCCATCGCTCTTTCGCCGCGACCTGTATCTTCTACAACATATGGTATGGAATACATGCAGTGCCCTTCCTGTTTTTATAGAGTTCTCATTAAAATAATAGATATCGTAAATACACATATTGCTTGCTTGGACTAAATATTTCAAGTCCAGCAAGCAATTAGATAATCTTTACGCTTTTTGAGAATTTTGCACAATGTAATCGGCAGCTTTCTCTAAAACTAGTTTCGAGAGAGCTTCAGCATGTTTGACTTCTGATTGTTCATGGAAGTGGAGCATTTGCTCTGGATCCATGAGGATTTCTAGAGGTGTCGTTGCAGGCTTTGGAAGATCTTGTGGGGAGATGTTAAGCTT
>VGMB01000066.1 GCA_016866585.1 Chlamydiota bacterium | reverse complement strand
GACATTTTATTTTGCAGGAGATACGGGTTACAACGATGTAGATTTTAAATCGATCGGAAATACCTGGAAAGGAATAGACCTTAGTCTCATACCCATAGGCGCTTATATGCCTCAGGTGTTTATGAACCCAGACCATATATCTCCCGAAGAGGCGGTTCGTATTCATAATGATGTTGGATCAAAGTTGAGCGTAGGTATGCACTTTGGTACATTTCGTCTGTCAGATGAAGAGCTTATGAGGCCTAGTTACGATTTATCTATGGAGCTTAGCAAAAAACAAATCGAACCAAAATTTTTTAGAACATTGGCGCACGGATATGAAATCAATTGGTGAAATTTTAGATTTAGGAAAAGTCTTTTTTCATGTTTTGAAATGGAATTTCAAAGAAGAAAAACGAGTCAGGGATTTGTTTTATAAAAATCATACCTTTTCTCGTATAGACACATTACTTAAAAAGAAATATAGATTTAACTCCCCATACACGATTTCTAAAAAATTCCTGCAAAAAAAAGGAGAGCAAGATGTACATCGTTACGGAGAGACTCCTATCACCGCTGTTGATCTAATAGCAAAAAAAGTAGGGATTACCCCCAAAGATCATGTCTTTGAGCTAGGTTCCGGAAGATCTAGAGCTGCATTCTTTCTTGCAGCAGAATATCGTTGTAAGGTGTCTGCAATTGATTGGGTACCTGAGTTTATTTTACATAGCTATGATATATCTAAGCGTTTTAAAGAGATTGATGCCACTTTTTATATTGGTGATATCACAAAAATTCAGCTATCGTCAGCCAGTGTTATTTATCTTTATGGAACATGTTTAGAGGACAATCAGATCCATCAGATTGCAGAAAATATGAAGGACTTATCTTCCGATGTAAAGATCGTCACAGTCAGCTATCCTCTAACTGATTATTTTCCTTATGACTTCAAAATACAGGATCAGTTTGAAGCTGAATTTAATTGGGGAAAAGCTGACGTTTTTATACAAACGCCTGCGATTACTTAAGCCAGCTCTCGTTTTTTTGATTTCAAAAAAAAACTTTAAGTTAATTATTTTTTTTTCTACTCTTAAAATCTTCTTAACCTTGTCTTAATTTTCTTCATGGAGGGGATTTATGAGTTCAGTGTCCGGAACCACATCTCAAATGGTTATAACTTCTCAGCCTATAGGGATGGAAGATGCCAATAACGATGCTATGCAAATAGAACCAGTTTTTTCTCAAAATGGAAATAATCGCTCTTTCAACATGCAAAAATGTGCAGGAACTACCATATTTGGTCTATCGCATTTTACATCAATATCGATCATGGGATATGCACTGGTAAATTCTAGCTATGTGCTGGGTGGATTAGGTGTTGTAAATCTTTGTACTGGCGGGATAGGTCATTGGATGTGGTCTAAGTTCTCCGATATTTCTGGCGCTGCTGATAAAGTATCTGAGGCGGTGATCCAAGCTCGAAAAGCCGCAATTCAAGTCGAGCTTGCAGCTAAAAAGGGTAGGATAGTCGCTGATAAGATAGGGTCGGCTGCAGATAAGGTAGAGCATGGGGCGGAAAAAATACAAAAAACTGTGGTAGAAGGTAGGTCAGATGATATGGAAAAGCAAGCTTTCCTTACAAGAGAGTTTGCAGAGGAGATCAAAGAACAAAATGAGGATATGGGTTTACATTTAGAGGAATTTAAAAAAACTCTAGGTCCATTACTAGGTATGATGGGAACAATCCGTCATCAATTACAGGAGATTAGGAGCGGTTTCACAGCAGGAATACCTAAAATTTCACAGCTTGAAAACCTTGAAACAAGGTTCAAAGAATCAAGCGTTATTGTTCAAAATGATATACAGTCAAAAGCTGATTGCATACGTGAAATCTTAAAAGACATGACTGAGGAAGCCGTAGTTAGTCTTCAGCTTGTTAGAGATAACAACAAGATCCTCATCCAAATCTTAGAACAAAAAAGCTCAGAGCTCACTCAGGCTCTTGATTCATTATCAAGAGTTTCTACTTCGGCGCATAGTTTAGACTTAGAACGACAAGAGCTTTTAGCCAAACTTCACAAGCAAGAAGAAGAAAATAATCTTCTACAAACAAAGATATCAGATGTCATCCTCTCTCTTGAAAGAGAAAGGGCTAAGTGGGAAGCTTTTAGTGAGCAAAATAGGAGTGATTTTTCAGATTTGGCTAGAGGAATATCCGGCGAAACTCAGCATCTAACGGTTTTTATGAAAAGACTTCAAGGTATCATGGGAACGACGCAAGATGGATCGGAAGCTCACTTATCAACAGAAGTATAAGTTTTTTGGAGAAACTATATGTCAGTACAATTTCAGATCCCAAGAAGGGGAGCAGGTCTAGCATTAGAGCAAAAGCAGGAAGCTGCATCATTGATAACGGCAGCGATGCCTTCTATGAAAGGTAAATGCATTTCGAATTTTTCACAGTCTGTTATGATGATGGGAATTGTTGCCGCTGTTGTAGGGGTTTCTATTGCCATTTTTACGTCAAATACAATAGCCGGAATTGGATTTGGCATGTGCGGTATTGTATCCTTAATGGGTGTGTATGTTATAGATGGCGCTGAAGAACTTAAGAGAATGCAGGCAAGTGTCGACCAGTTAAACCAGCAAGAGAGGTTTTTTCATGGGCAGACAAGATTAATAGATCAGGCATTTAAAAGTGTAAGTAAAGATACAGATCGATTGGAAAGAGAGGGTTCTTTATTTAAAGCACAGCTGCAAATGCTTAATGCAACTAACTCTAGATTAGATCATGCGTATAAAGAATTAGAGACCGCGTTAAAATTGATGGGTGATGCAGGAGGAAGTTATTCTAAAAATAGAGAAGAGATTCAAAAAAGAGTCTCAGAGATGAAATCTTTCATATCACAGTCTCAGGTTGCTTTAAAGGAGTATAAAGATACTAACGTACAATTTACAGGTTATGTAGCAAGATTTTCTAGAACTGTCTTGGGAATGGGACAGGTTGAAGAAAAGATAGAAAAAGCACTCAACGCCTTTGCTGTTCAAAATGGAGATACTCCAGGAACAACAGAGCAGGTCAAGAATGCGGAGGAGATCATGGGCTATCTCAAAACATATCTTGATGCGCAGCATATTGATCATATGGAAGTGGTTCATAGTTTCGACAAGCATTTTCACACTATGGAATCTTCCCTACGAGATCTCACAACACTACAGCAGAGAATCCAGCAAACCTCATCTTTTATGGAGCCTACGCAGCAATTAATCCAGCAAAGTTCGATAGCTCTCAAGAAAGAATCAGAGAGTGTTTCTGCTTTAGTTTCCCATCTGACAGGAAATAAAGAAGCTATAGAGTTCCAAAGAGGTGAGGTAGCCGGTCAGTTCCAAGCCTTAAAGATGGCGCAAGATCAGATACTTCACCTTGTGCAAGAAGCCTCGATAAGAGCAGAGGCAAGGCTTAGGGATAAGGAGGATCAGTTACAACGTATACGCATATCACAGGAACAAAATAACACAAGACTTACTTTGATAGAAGAGTTACAACAAAGAAGAGAAAGTGAGCAGCAGCAAAGACATATTGCATTAGAAGAACGCCATAGTGCGCAACAATTAAGGCAACAGAGCTTACAAAATATGGAGACAGCTCTTTTGGAAAAACAAGAACAATTAAGGATGAAACAAGAGGAGCTCGTAGTACAAAAACAACAGGCGCATGAATCTTTAGCGCAAAAAGAGCAAGAGCTAGCTCAGCAGGTAATAAAAGTGCAGCAACAGCATGTAAACCTAAAACAGCTTGTGACTAAAGTTAGAAAAAGTATTTTATTAGGAGAGAGTCAAAGATAACATGACAGAAGAATGTACTTACCGTAGTAATAGTCTGAAGAGGTGATTATGGCTGTCAAAAAAAAGATGATACCCTTGATCGGATTAGGTACTTGGGAATTGAAAGGACAGGAATGTATAGATGTTGTTTCCGAGGCTTTAGAGCTTGGATACCGACATATAGATACGGCACTATCTTATGAAAATCACCCGTACATCGCTAAGGCCTTGCCTTTAGTACCGCGAGATGAGATTTTTCTATCCACGAAGATCCATCTAGAGGATATAGATTTTAATAACGTAAAGGCAAGCGTATTTACTCTTTGTCACAGATGTCTCAATGAGCTTAAAGTTGAATATTTGGACTTATTGATCATACAAGCTCCCGATCATGAACTTCCCATGGAAAAAGTCATATTTGCTATGGAAAGGTTGCGTGATCAAGGTAAGGTACGTTACATAGGAGTGAGCAATTTCACTGTACATCATATGATGGATCTTTTGCGTCATGAGGCATATTTTGCCTTCAATCAGGTGGAGTTCCATCCATACCTGAATCAAAAGATGCTCCTGGAATTTTGTGCTATGAATCATATCCAACTTATTGCGTATAGACCTTTAGGTAAGTCAAGGATTTTAACCGATCCAGTAATTGAGTTTTTAGCAAAAAAATATCAAAAGTCTCAGGCTCAGATCGTGTTACGATGGCTTCTAGAGAAGAAAGTGCCTGCGATCCCTAAAGCGACCAGTAAAAAGCATTTAAAAGAAAATTTAGAGCTTTATGACTTCAGCCTTACTGCAGAGGACATGATCTTGATGGATGCTCTTAACAGAAACATTCGATATTGCATGTCTGATTTCGCTGAATTTGGATATTAAAATATTCTCTATGTTTTTTATAGAGCCTGGATTATGCAGGCTCTATAATCCTCTAAAGTAATTTTGCAGTTTTCTTTATTTCTTTAGAAAGAAGATGATCAGGAAGATTTTCTACTATGATAAATTTTTTTCTCTCATTAGGATATGTAGGATCTATTGGTACGTAGATAGCTCCAATTTTGCTGGATGCCAACGTACATACGACAAATTCTACGGATCTATGTAAAAAAAGACCTATTCTATCTCCGTTTTTTATGCCTATCGACAAAAAGAAATTAGCATACTGGTTGGAGAGATCTTCTAGCTCCGTTTGAGATACAACGCCATGGTTGCTTTCGATTGCTATATTTTTTGTCGGGGCATGCATGAAAAAATCTCCAAATTAGTAAGTGTTTTCTTTCTTAAAAAAATTCAAGACTTTATCTTTTAGGTTTGGCTTGAACATAACCAAGAGCATCATAAGCTTCCTGGGTGGGTAGCAGCTCAAAGCTTTTTTGTAAGTCAGGCTTTCCATTCATGTTCAGCTTTTTTTTCAGAAGGCCTCTTTGCAAGTAGTATTCAAAGTAGTTTGGATTTCTGTTTATAGCAGTATCAAAAGATGATAAGGCTTGTCTGTATCTGCCAAGAGCAATTTGGGCTTTTCCTTGCAGGTTGTAAAAATGGCCTTCACGGGGCTCAATTTTTATGGCTATTTGAGCCTGTTCAAGAGCCCCTGCATATCCCCCTATATATAGTAATCGATATCCTTTTTCCATCGCTTCATATGCCGGTTTATTTTTTATGAGCTGGGCTATGGCCTCCTTATATTCATTTTCGCCAAGATATCCCCCCTCTGGATATTCCTTGGTAGATATCTCGTTAGCCTTGACCCTTTCTTCTGATGGTGGGTGAGTGGCAAATAACCCTTCCATCCATGACGTGTTTCTTTCTTTTTCGAGCTTTACAAACATTTCTTGCAAAGTGACAGCTGCTTCTGGATTGTAGCCAGCTTTTTCCATGTATTTGATTCCATATTTATCAGCCTCAAGCTCTGCAGATCTACTATATTTTGAAGTAATAAGACCGACTCCGATGTTAGCTCCTTGCATGACGGCTCCTTCGTAGTTAGAGCCGGCCACAGCTGTGGACAGGCCTACCATGCCAGTTTGTAAGAATGCCGCTCTCTGCATAGCTTGTGCCCCATGCCTTGCTGCGCTGTGAACTATCTCATGGCCAAGTACTGCTGCTAACTCTGCTTCGTTTTCCAAGTTCACAAGAAGTCCTATATTAATTGAAATTTTTCCGCCAGGAAGAGCCCATGCATTGGGTATGCTGTTGTCAAGAACCGTAAACTCATAAGGAAGATGGGGACGATCTGATACTCTGGCAAGTTTTCTTCCAACATTTGCTACATACTCATTGATTGAATTGTTAGCAGAATATACGCCACCTTCAGCTTGGACTAGGTATGGATAGTACTGTTGACCAATTTCTATTTCTTGGGACTCAGATACAAATTGCAGCTCATTTTTTCCTGTAACCGGATTTACACCACAGCCTATAAGGCCAAATACAAGAAAGGTTAAACCAGTTGTAATGCATATCTTTTTTTTAGGCATGTCATCCCTTAATTCATAAATATAATTTTATCTATATGATATAAGTGGTTTTTTTTTCTTAAAAAAATGAAAATTATTTTTTCAGTACTATTAAAAAATTGTTTGTTTGATAAAAATATTAGTTTTTAAGGAATTGTATTGAAAGGTGAGTAACTCGATGATATTATCTTCGTGTTATTTAATTATTGTTTTTTGATCTAAAATGAGATTATTCATATTTTATGGCTTTTTTTAATTTGTCTATATTTTACAAGCTGTCTTTCGAAAATAAGGATGCTTTGTGAATGATTTAGATTTGATCGCTAAAAAAACCCGGTGTGCGTATCTTTGGACCAGTATTTTGAAAACGCCCTTCTGGACGCTATATGGTCTGCTTATCTTTATTCTTTATAAAGATTTACACGCCTCTTCCTTTCATGTGGCCGTCTTTTTAGCACTAAAGCCTATACTATCTATTGTCTCTATCTACTGGAGCTCTTTGGTAAAAGAGCGCAGCGATAGGCTTAAGTCTAATATCATCATCGGTTCTATTTTTGCCTATCTTCCTTTTTTCTTTTTTCCTTTTGTAGATAACCCCTGGTTTTTTGTTGCCTCAGGCTGTTTATATATGATGCTAAAAAGGGGTGTGGTGCCCGCTTGGATGGAGATCCTCAAAATAAATATGGAGCAATCCCATAGGCATAAGGTTTTTGCATATGGATCAGCAGTCTCTTATCTTGGAGGCATATTTTTACCAATGTTGATTGGAGACCTCTTGGATGTTCACCCAGGGATTTGGCGTTTTTTGTTCCCAGCATGCGCAGTATTTGGCCTGGCTAGTATTTTTTTTCAGTTGAGAATACCTCTTCCTAAAACCAGTATTAAACCTCAGACCCCACCTTCTTCGTTGAAGAATAAAATTATAGATCCATGGGTCAATGGATGGAAGTTGTGCTGTAGGCGAGCAGACTTTAGACAGTTTCAAATTGGTTTTTTTCTCGGCGGCTCAGGTCTCATGATTATGCAACCTGCACTGCCTAAATTTTTTTTCGATAATCTTCAATTATCTTATACCGAGCTCGCTATCGCTCTTTCTGTGTGTAAGGGAATAGGCTTTTCCATGACAACGAAATACTGGTCATGGTTGATGAGTAAGTTAAATATTTTTCGTTTTAGTGGCATCGTGACAGTCCTTGCAGCCTTATTTCCTATTGTGCTCTTGATGTCATTGTTCCATCAGTCTTGGTTATATCTTGCTTATCTGCTTTATGGGGTTATGCAGGCTGGTAGCGAGCTTAGCTGGAATTTATCCGGTCCTATTTTCGCAAAAAGAGAAGATAGTTCGATCTATAGCAGTGTGAATGTGGCAACTGTAGGGGTTAGGGGATGTATAGCGCCTCTTCTCGGATCAATCCTATGTGCCCACTTCTCGGCGACTCTTGTCCT
>VGMB01000065.1 GCA_016866585.1 Chlamydiota bacterium | reverse complement strand
AAATAAATTGCGTCATAGTCTTTTTGAAAAGTGGAAGCAAAAGATCTTTGGAGGAAATTCAGTTCGTATGATCGGTTATCTCCTTGAATCAGGCGATGATATTACCAGTGAAGAACTTCTTCAGATTGAACAGCTCATTGATCAGGCAAAACGTAAAGCTAGGTGATTATGGGTGAGTCGCTCTTTTGGATCTACATTTTCAATGTTGTTGTTAATAGCACGATTTCTTTTATTTCAACAATTTTGCTTGTTGAACTTTTTGCTTTTATTTTTAGAGTACAACATCCAAGACTCAAAGCGATTTGCCGAGCTTTACCATTTATTAAAATCTGTTTTGATCTTAGTCTTTATCATCTGTCTGACTGGGCGCTTCTTCATGGAGTGAATCCTCTTTTGGCAGAAGTAGGAACCAGGCAATTGTCTATTTTGTTTAATCCATTTATAGAGATACAATTTAGTATGTTAGATGGAAAAACATTTAGTATAGCAGATGTTCTCGCTCTTTCTTTTGTTCAAAATTGGGTAAAGTTTATTTCCAGTGTGGCCGTTCTTGGCAGTGGTATCACAATTGCTATACATTTACTCAGAACCTATCAAAACAAGCTATATGCTTCAGGGATTTTGCGGTGTAGCCGTCCTATATCGTTTCCAGATATAAATCCGTCGTTAAAAGAATGGCTTAAGAATAAACACATTATCATTGCAGCATCAAACGAAGTCACGTCCCCCTGCATAATCAGCTCAACGATTCTCTTCCCTGAGTCCTTAATTACTATCTTGTCTCAAGAAGAAGTCTCAGCTGTAATTGCTCATGAGATAGCCCATTATCATTGGAAAGATTGTTTCTTACGCAGATTCTGCGGGTTTGTTGGATCGATATTTTGGTGGATTCCAACCAGTTGGTGGCAAAAGCGGATGGAAGATATGCAAGAGCAGGCATCCGATACTATGATTTGTCATTTTGGTATTTCCCCGTTTTCATTGGCTGAAGCAGTGCTAAAAACAGCTAAAAATGTGAAAAACACACAGTGCATGTATGGCGTTCCTTTTATAGGGCAGCGGCAAGCGCTCCACAAACGAATACTTAGGATTTGTTCCAAGCAAAAGCCAGTAAGTGCTAAGTGGAAAATTATTCAATGTTCTTTAGTTTTTAGCGGTTTGCTTTCTATTTTGCTGGGAAGGTTTTGTATCTTATGATTTTTTTTGAAATAAAACTACTACAAGTGTAGTAAAAAGGAGTGAAATTATGAAAAATGTAACATTGTTAACTTGTATATTAATGGTCTTTTCTACTGCAGGGCTTGTGGCGGCTCCCGCTTTGAAGGTAAATGAATGGTCGCAAAATAAAATTATAAGCATGTCGGAGCTAAATAACAGGCTTATGGAGTCATTTTGCAACGGCGAAATAAAAGATGTTATTGTGGAATGTTTACAAGGAACGAGCATACCTTTAAAGGTTATCGTTAAAGGACAATTCCTTGCGCTCGAGTCAACATCAGGTTCGTCGTTTTACTTTAAGGTACTAAAAACTTGTTATGTTAGATGCGAAGAAAAAGAGAATTATTTATTTAGTAGTGATTTACAAACTTGGAAAAGCTTTTCGGATTTTTTTACAGGGGAGTTAAAAGTTTCGGTTGAGGTGGAAAAAGGAGAGCCTATAGTCGGACTCCAGCTTGAACTCGATCCGCGTTCATAGAGTTCACTTTTAAGTTGAAGAGAAAAAGCCGTAGGTAGTACGGCTTTTTCTTAGTAATAATGTTTTTTTTTATGAGATTGCTCTTTTTGTAAGATCTACCGTTTTTTGCGTATATGTCTGTAGGATCCTAACGTAGTCAATATCTCCGGGTTTTTCAGATTCAATATCTCGCTCTTCTAATATGGCGCTCATCTCATCGGGAAAATTAAGCGTGAGCGCGTCCATCCAGTCTTTCCTTTGCACTAGAATATTGGGTATAGAATCATTGCCGGAAATCATCTCTTTAATGGAAGACTCTGCCGCATCTAAATCCTCAATGGTAACACCACTACATCTGAAGTATAGCATCTCACTTACATCGATTTGTATGTCGAGTTTGTTTTTAAGTTTTACAGGATAAGCAAGAAATACTTCGATTTCATCAACAAAACGTAATGTTTGAACTTTCTCTCTTGCTATTTGCTCGAGCTGATCTACCATCCATGGACCATGAATTAAAAAATCAGCATATTTTTTTAGATTCGATTTGTCCATCGATGTAAGGTTATATTGTAGTCCTAGATGTAAAACAGAAAGAGCCATTCTATCGCCACACGTAGATGCTGCACCATGAATCAGATTGAAAAAAGACTCCCTGAAGTCATCGTTATGTTGGGCAAGCTCAAGGTAAGAGATAATCTTTTTCGCTAGGCCGGATTCGCCGTCTCTAGCGCTTTGCTGCATTAAAGATAGCCTGGAGAGCCAGCTTGAAAGACTTTGAGATGTGTGTTTTTTTAGTGTGTATTGATGGAGTTTTGGAAAATTGTTTTCAAAACCATAGAAATTGCTGACTCCAGCTTTGCTAAAAAGAATATCAAGGCTCTCGTTAATGGTTGGGTTGGCTATAATTTCTAGGTTTTCTTCATGAACGGAAAACATCATTCTAGGTCCAGTATAGTGTTCCTCTAGGGATGCATCTCTGATTCTATCAAGAACAGTGTTTGAAAGTCCTGAATTTTCGAGGTTTAGTTCACAAGAAGCGCTTAAATCTAAGATGGAATTGGGTAGGTCACGTAATTGGTTATTAGTAAGATTTAAAATTCTTAGACTTGATAAATTCGAAATTTCTGCTGAAATACTTTCGATCTGATTTGCAAAGAAGCTTAGAAATTGAAGGTTGTTCATGCTGTATACAATTTGAGGAATTGTCCTGAATCTATTTTTTGCTAAATTCAAAGCTGTCAATCGGGGAAGGTTTGCGATAAAATCTGGAAGCGTTTGGAGTTGATTAGATCTTAAAGATAATTTGCTCAGATTCTCGAGTTTTTCTATGCAACGAGGAACTGGATTGAGGCAGTTGTGACTCAAATTTAACTCTGTTAAATTAGTAAGGCTTGCTATTGATGATGGAATACTGTCAAGTCCACGGTTACTTATATCAAGTTTAGTTAATCTTGAGCTAATTCCTACATCATCAAAAATATCTGGAAGATCTTTGATTCTATCCATTTCTTCTGCAGATATATCTAGTTCTGTTTGAGCGGGATTATTTATGAACTCAACGATTTTAGCAGCAACTTTTTGCTTTATTTTATCTCCACCTGCCCATTCATTTACTTTATTGTTGTCACACTCTCTAGAGCTCTTAACTTTTGCAAAACATTATTAGATGCTTCGAATGAATCTTGCGCGTTAGGTTGGTTGCAAATTCTCGAAAAAATAGCTTGCGTTTTGCTTTTACTTTTCTTGTCAAGGCTCTCGAATGATTCTAGTGCAATTTTGCCTAAGGCTTCTTGAGTTTTCTGAGAAAATGTTATCGATTTACTGTCTTGTATTATTTGGTGGATTTTATTCCTAAGGTTTTTAGGTAGAGAGTTTATTATCCTGCGAGTTTCTTGCGGATCTTCACTTGTAGAATTTGTATAAATTTTTAATAGCGTAGATGGAATATTTACAGGCATAAAACGACCTTTGAAATAATTAAAAAACAAAATTAAGGGGATGTATTTTAATTAGTTCTCGCTTTTTAAATCAATTGTAAATTTCTCTTCAAAATAGGCTACTACGTTTCTTTGGCTTAGTACCGACATCGCAGATTTGCACTACATTATTCTTGTTTAAGCTCTTTAAATAATAAGGAGGTTCCCTGAGCAAGTTCGTAAAATATTTCTATTGATGATCTGCTTGAAATTAGAGGGAATCCTTGACCTGCGAACAGTGGGATAAAGTCTGTTCTATCTATTTCTTGACACCTTTTTGCCAAGTCTTTCATTAGTATGCTTTGATAGGGAAAATTTGTCGTTGGCATTTCATCCCATGCTAGTGTTGACTCAGTTGATAGCACGCGTGCAGGTATTCCTGTGAAAAAAGAGGTGATGACCGTTGAACTGTGTTTTTTGTGAAGGAGCTGATGTTTATAAGATTGACTAGCGCCACTTTCTGTTGATGCTAAAAATACTGTTCCTAGCTGTACTCCTTCAGCTCCAAGTATAAGGCAGGCTGCGATCTGATCAGATCTCATAATTCCTCCTGCTGCTATTAGGGGCTTTTTTGTTTTTTGTTTTGCAAGAGGGATAAAGTCAATAAGACCTATCATGCTTTCGTTATGAGATCCAATAAAAGTGCTACGGATTCCACCAGATTCTGCACCTTGTAAAACTATTGCATCTATATCTAGGTGGTCTAGTTTTTCAACCTCTTGCAAATTTGTAGCCGTGCCTATAAGTGTAATATTGTTTTGTTTACATCTTAGTATTTCATCTTCGTTCGGATGACCTAAAGAAAAGCTGAACACAGGAACTTTAGACTCTATCAGTGCATTAATCTGTTCCCTTATATCATAAGGTTTTTCTGGAATTGAATTGTGTTCATTGAGTCCAAATGCTTTTCTTTCTGAGTTCAAAGCGGTTTGAACCTTTATTATATCATCGATGTTTGGGTTGTCTTGAAAACAGTATAGTGACAGGCTAAATCGCTTTCTTGTTCTAGATCGAATATGCTTTATTGTGTTTTTAATTTCTTCTGGTGATAGAAGGCTGACACCAAAAGATCCGAGCCCTCCTGCATAACATATAGATTCCACAAGTTGAGGTGTACAGCAAGTGGTCATGGGTGACTGGATAATTGGAAAATCAAGATGTAAAAGCTTGGTTAATCGGTTCGAAGGCCATAAATTGTTCATAAATTTCCTTTTTTTTCTTAAAAAAAATGGTACAATCCGAATTTTTCTGTAGCAATCAAAATGAAATCGGATTAAAAAAAATAATATATTAAAAAAATTAGCCTTTAAAGAGGATGTATGTCGATGTTTTCTCAACTTAAGTCGGTCGAAAAATTAAAACAGTTGGCGCAGGAACCGTATGATCTTACGGCTTCGGATGCTCTCAATACCAAAAGAATAGACTCCATGGTTAAAGAGGGGTTGGGGTTAAGGTTATTTTATGCAACAGAGCGAGTTACTGAAGATGTGCTTTCCGCTTTAGATGAGCTTGCGGATGAGTGTGATGTCCTAGATAAAATGAAGCAAATGCAATCGGGGAAAGTGATTAATAGAATTGAGGGTTTTGAAAGTGAGAATAGAGCAGTTCTTCATACTGCGATGAGAGATTTTTTTGATCATGCTGAAACCTCCCCAGAAGCAAAACAAGCAAGTCAGTTAGCTTATAAAGAACTGGAAAAACTTACACAATTTTTAAAAGATCTTGAGTCTTCAAATCAATATACAGATATTGTTCAAGTAGGTATTGGAGGCTCAGACCTCGGGCCTCGCGCCATCTATCTAGCTCTAAAGGCATACCAAAAGCCTGGAAGGAGAGCTCATTTTTTCTCGAATGTTGACCCAGATGATGCTGCAGAAGTTATGAAGGGGTTAGATCTTTCTAAAACTTTATTCGTAATTGTGTCCAAGTCGGGATCTACCTTAGAAACTCGTACGAACGAGGAGCTAGTTAGAGATAAACTTAAAAAAGCAGGACTTGATCCTAAGAACCACTTAATTGCGGTTACTGGTCAAGGAAGCCCTATGGATGATCCTCAAAACTATTTAGCTTCTTTCTATATATGGGATTATATCGGCGGCAGGTATTCTGTAACATCGATGGTAGGAGGAGTGGTTTTAGCATTTTCTTTGGGTATGGATCGCTTTTTAGACTTCTTACGTGGAGCTAGCGCCATGGATAAAGCGGCTTTAAAAAAGGAGAAAAACCTTCCTTTGATATCAGCTCTTCTGTCAATATGGAATCGTAATTTTCTTAAGATGCCAACTCAGGCAATCATTCCTTACTCTCAAGCGCTATCCAGGTTCCCAGCACACCTTCAACAGTTAAATATGGAATCAAACGGAAAAAGAATAGATAGGCATGGCCAAATGGTAGACTTTGATACAGGTGCTATTTATTGGGGAGAGCCAGGTACAAATGGACAGCATTCTTTTTTTCAATTGATCCACCAAGGTACGAATCCTATCCCTCTTGAATTTATAGGCTTTATTCACTCTCAATATAAGCAGGATGTTATTTTTAAGGGTACATCATGCCAAGAGAAATTACTGTCTAATTTGTTTGCTCAGTCTCTAGCTCTTGCAACAGGACAGAAAAGTGTGAATCCAAACAAATATTTCCCAGGAAATAGGCCTAATAGGATTTTACTAGCAGAACGACTTGACCCGTACACACTGGGAGCTCTTCTTTCCTATTATGAACATGCTGCCGCGTTTCAAGGTTTTATTTGGGATATTAATTCATTCGATCAGGAAGGTGTTCAGCTTGGCAAAGTTCTAGCTATGCAGTATATAGAGCTTTTTTCTGATAAGCGTCTAAAGAAGGAGTCAGATCTTAAAGGGTTCTCTGTAGGTCAGGCCTATTTTCGTCATATAGCTCCGTCTCTTGACTAACAGTACCTTTTGAGACGATAAATTTTCTTTGCTCACGACTTTTTTCAAGAAAAAAAGTTGTGGGTGAAGTGAGCAGGGTTTGGCCGAGCTTTGCACTATATGATAAAAGTATTTCACTTCTTTTAAGATCAAGGTGACATCCGAAGTCATCGATACCGATCAAGGGAGAGCTTCCTGTGTGCTCTTCGAATACATCTCGTTGCGCCAGGTGAATTGCGGTAATTATTGATCTTTTTTGTCCCTCGCTAGCAAATAATTTTGCTCCTTTTTGATTAACAAAAATTTCAAGTTCATCTCTATGAGATCCCTGCAAAGTGCTTTTAAGAAGAAGTTCTTTAGATCTACTTTTATTGTAGTGGTTTTGGTATTTCAAAAAGAGGTCGTTATCGTCTAAAGAATAAGGTAGGGATCTTTGGAATTTTATTTCTATTATATCAGCATTATTAGTCAGTGTTTGTAAGTAAGTACAGGCTTTATCTTGTAAAAGCTTGGTGTGGTGATCTCTTGCTTTGCCAATAAAAACAGCGGAGTGGGACATGATTTGTTCCCAGGTTGATATTCCCGCTGTACTTTGCTGCTTAAGCAGTGCATTTCTTTGCTTCATTGCTTTGTGAAAGCGTGATAGATGATAAAAATAGAGAGGGTCGATTTGCGCAATATGCAGATCTATAAACCTTCTTCTTTCAGAAGGAGAACCTGATATTAGAGCAACATCCTCTGGCACGATAAGAACACTTGGCATTATTCCAAGTAAGGGGGAAAAGCTGGAGTAATACGTTTGGTTGTGAGCAATCTTTTTAGTCTGTCCATCATACCATATAGATAGCGTCTGTTCTACGTCCTCTTTATGGAAGTGGGCTTCTATGCTCATCCAGTTGCACTTGTTTTTGATGCAGTCGGTTATATGAGGGGTTCGGAAGGATTTACCTGTCGAAAGCAGGGAGAGTGCCTCTAGGATGTTTGTTTTTCCTTGTGCATTCTCCCCTTGGATCAGGTTGGTACCACGACAAAACTGTATATCAGCATATTCATAGTTGCGGAAGTTTCGCAGTACCAGTCTTTCTATCCACATGAGCTTTATACGTCAAGTCTCATAGGCATTAAGACAAATAGGGCATTAGAAGAGTCGGTCACCATACCAGGATTGTATGAATCGCTAATTTCAAAATGGACGGTCTCGTCTTTACTGTGGCGTAGAATGTCTAAA
>VGMB01000064.1 GCA_016866585.1 Chlamydiota bacterium | reverse complement strand
ACGATCAAAAAGAAGATCTTCTCAGACAAACCCAAGTACTAGAGAGTTTTTGTGTTGCTAATGGTTGGACCTATGAGATTGTTCAAGATCTTGGGTCTGGATTGAATTTTCAAAAACGAGGCTTAAAAAAATTGATGCAAATGATCTGTTCGGGGAAAATAGATCGATTAATTCTAACCCACAAAGATCGTCTTCTGCGTTTTGGATCAGAACTCGTGTTTGGGCTCTGTGAACAATTTGGAGTAGAGGTTGTTGTCATGAATAGATCTGAAGACACTCGGTTCGAAGATGACTTGGTGCAAGATGTGTTAGAGATTATTACAGTTTTTTCAGCAAGACTATATGGAGCTCTGTCTCGAAAAAATCAAAAACTTCTACAATCCTTAAAGGCAGCAGCAGAAAATGTCTGATCTGACTCGTACCTATCAAACTCGCATTTTTTCTGAAATTGAAGAACCTTGTTCAGAATATGCGGATTTAATGGGATATGCTGAACGTTGTTTATTCGCAGACCTTGCCTCAGGCAAAAAAATAAACGATCTAAAGTCTTCTTACCTCATTCGCTTTGGTCTCACAGCTCGTCAATTCAATGCAGTGAGAGTAAATCTTGAAGGAAAAATCTCCTCAATCCAGAAGCGGAATCGATTGCTGATCGCCAGGAAAAAAGAAACTATTAAAGCACTCGAGACAAAGATAAAAAAACTCAAGAGCAAAAAAATTATCCATCAAAAGAAACGAAGGCTTGCCAGATTACAGGGAGGACTGAAGAAACTGGAAGAAGCAATCTCTTCAGGAAAAGTCTCTCTTTGCTTTGGCTGCAAAAAACTCTTTCATTCACAATTTAACCTTGCAGCCAATAGATACGCATCTCATGAAGAATGGAAATTAGATTGGCAACAGAACCGGAAATCAGAGATTTTTATCTTGGGCTCAAAAGATGAGACAGCTGGCAACCAAAGCGCTACAGCCACCATAAACACTGATGGTTCTTTTAATATTCGAATTAGAATGCCAGACGCCCTGGCTCAGAAATTTGGTAAATACCTCATCTTACCAAATATCCGTTTTGCCTACGGGCATGAAGCTTTAACAGAAGCTCTTTTGGATGCAAAAATAAGAAAAGATCTATTTCTTCTCAGAGATCCCTCTTATTCAAAACATGGACGCGCAATCACTTTTCGCCTGAAAAAAGATGCTAAGGGCTGGCTTCTCTTTGCCAGCACTGAATTAAAGCCACCT
Organism: Chlamydiota bacterium; assembly: GCA_016866585.1. Classification (GTDB taxonomy): domain Bacteria; phylum Chlamydiota; class Chlamydiia; order Chlamydiales; family Rhabdochlamydiaceae; genus VGMB01. The sequence continues at coordinate 6,608 of VGMB01000064.1, read as the reverse complement.
GCCTGGATCACAAAAAAAGAGCTCGGAGTCATCGGTGTAGATATTAACGCCGATCATTTAGCCGTTCTTGAAACAGATCGTTTTGGTAATCCTCTACAAGCGCTGACAATTCCTCTTCCAATACATGGAAAAACAAAACACCAAATTCGAGCGATCATCGGAGATGCATCAGCCAAGGTTATTCAGCTTTGCTTCACGACCAAAAAACCTCTTGTTCTAGAAAACCTTGATTTTCAGAAGAAAAAATCTTCCCTTCGGGAAGAAAAAAACTCTTATGCCCGAATGCTCTCTTCTTTTGCTTACCAGAATATTTTAACTCATCTCAAAGCGAAAGGGGCCTCAAAAGGAATACAAGTACAGACGGTCAATCCAGCCTTTAGTTCTCTGATTGGACGCGTTAAATTTGCAAAACGGTATGGATTGTCTATTCATCATGCAGCGGCCCTTAGCATAGGTCGCAGATTTTTAGGAGTCTCAGAAAGAATGCCCCAAGGCCGAAAGGAAATTCCTGACGGAAAAGGAGGTCATGTCACCTTGGATCTACCCGTGAGGAATCGATCCAAGCATGTATGGCATCAATGGGGGCAGCTCAATCGAAGGCTTCAAGCGGCGCTTACAGCGCATTTTCGGACGGGTATAACCCGATCCTCGAGTCCTCCTCGGACGGCTCCTGTGATGGCAACGCCTTCGGATCTTACAAGCGAGATTCCTGTACGCGAATCGTTAGCACAACTGCTTTGCTAGCGTGTCTAGTTGTCTATGGGATGCATAGATTTTCTTAGATTTTTTTGAGCGGTTTTCCTGTGGATGATTTATTTAAAGTTGAGGGAAAAACAGTTCTAATTGTCGGTGCTTCTTCTGGTATCGGGCTTCATGCTGCAAAGATGTTTGCTAAAAGAGGCGCGCGTGTAGTTTTATCAGCCAGGAGGAAAAACCTTCTTCAGGCTCTGGCAAAAGAATTGAATTGCGAATTTTTTCAGATGGATGTAACGAAAGAGGATTCAATCCAGGCTGTTTTGTCTCAAATTAACAGATTAGATGTAGTTCTTAATACTTCAGGTACGGCAATCCGTAAGCCGATTTTATCACAGACGGTAGAGGATTGGGATACTTTGATGGATGTGAATCTCAAGGGGGTATGGAATGTATCTAGATTGGCAATTAACCACATGCAAGACAGAGGTATTGAAGGCAAGATTATAAATTTAAGTTCGGTTTTAGCCTATGTTACAGCGCCGAATTATGTTCTTTATGCTACAAGTAAGGCTGGAGTTGAGCATATGACAAGATCTCTAGCGCTAGAGAGCGCTAAATATCGCATCAACATCAATTGCATAGCTCCAGGATATATAGAAACAGATCTTAATAGAGAATACCTCCAAAAAGTAATTGGTAAGGATGTCATAGAAGCTACTCCAATGGGGAGATTAGGTAATCTAGAAGATCTTGATGGTGTGCTGCTGTTATTAGCATCAGATGCCTCGAAATTTATCACAGGATCCACCATCAGAGTTAATGGGGGGATTTGTGTGAATAAGCTCTTTTGAAGATTCTTGAATTTTACTTTTAAAAAATGGTTTTCTTTTTCTGAGATCACTCTTTTGCTGATTTCTGAAAAATATAGCTCTTGTGAAAAAATAGATAGCTGATGTATATTTACTGTTTTATTTCTAACCATTAAGGGATATTAGCTCAGTTGGTTAGAGCGCCACGTTGACATCGTGGAGGTCAGCTGTTCGAGTCAGCTATATCCCAATCGATTATGAATTTGAAGACAGATTTATCAAATATTAGAGATGCAGCAAAAGTTTTACTTGCTGTATCAGCAAAGAAAACTTTTCCCGATGTTCTCCTCGTTGGAGGTGGAACCACTCCTCTTGGTTTTTACTACGATTTTGTATTTCCCTTTGAGTTTCAATCTTCTTTTCTAGTTTTAATAGAAGAGAGTATCTCTGCTTTTATCAAATCAGATGCTCCTTTTAAAATTTTAGATATGGTCCCATTTAGCGCTTCTGAGATGCTCCGCTTTAAAAAAGAGGTTCTTAGGTCAGAGACTGCTGCTAAAAATCAAGACTCGCTCGTCAGCCTTGTACAAATAGATGGTATTGTAGATCTTTTGGATCATCCTCTGGCTTTTGAATCCTCTTCAGAAGTTGGAGCCGTAAAGCTCAAATCTTTTGAAAAGGTAGGGAAAAGACAGAAGAAAGAGGTAATAAGGATCTGGGGTGCTGCAAGTCATGATAAGCAATCTTTGAAAAAATTTCTTAAAGAAGAGTTTGAGATTGTTCAAAAACAACATACTGAAATCGCTAAGAAACTTGATTTATTTCGTTTTACTGAAGACGGTTCTTTTTTCATCTGGACTGCGCGAGGCCAAGAGTTTTTTTCAAATCTCAGTCTATTTGTAAAAAATAGCTTACATTTGCATGGTTATAAAGAGATCAAGCTCCCATCGCCATCTCTTGTTGCCTACAGCTTTGAGAGAGAAGACGAGGCCTTGAGTGTTGATTTTCTATCTGAAAGATCAAGGCTTGTTAATGAGCAAGGGCTTAATAAATCATTTGAATTTACTACTTTTTATGATTTTTCTTTAAATGACTTTTCCTGTGGTCTTTTTAAGACTATAGAATCAAGTTTTGACTTGTCGTATACCTTTTGCACGGAAAAACAACTTTTTGAAGAGAGTATTTCTTACTTGCTTTTCTTGAGTAAAATGCTTAAAATCCTAGGCTTTGAGTTTGATGTTGTTATAAGTCTCAGAAAGGTAAAACCTTCTGCCTTAGGCAACGGAGAAAAAGCCTGTGTTGATGCCCTCAAAAAAGCTGTTTTATCGCTAGATGGGGTGGAATACACAGAGAAAATTCATAGTTCTTTCAAGGGTGTGAAAGTAGAGTTTAGAGTGAGTGATGCCCTGGGAAGAAAGTGGTCTACGTCCTTTATGCAAGTGTTTCCTACTGAAGGATCAAATAGCATAGCTGTAGTAAGCTCTCTATTAGGCTCAAGAGAAAGAATGGCGGCCCTGCTCCTAGAGAAACACGGCGATGTGCCATTTTTGTTTTTAGAAAGACAGGTGAGAATCCTGGCCCATTCGGAAGAAATTAGACCTTATGCACATGATGTGCTGGGTAAGATTGTAGCCGAGGGGATTAGAGGGTGTGTAGAGATTGCAGATCGCTCTCAAAATAAAGGTTTTTGTAAAAGTTTGTTGGAAAAAAATCAGATTCTCCTCATTTTAGGTGAGGAAGAAAAAAAATCTTCCACTGTCAAACTTAGAGTTTTGAATGAAATAAAAGATCAGACTCTTACGATAGAAGAACTGATACTGAGATTGAAAAGATAGAACCGGAGTTTTCCTCTGAACTGTAGAATTAATAGAGAAATACGTGCTGCTAAAGTACGTGTTATAGATCAAGATGGTGAACAGTTAGGTGTCCTAACAGTGCCTGAAGCCATAGCAAAAGCTGAGCTTGCAGGACTTGATCTTGTAGAGATTGCACCAAATGCTGAGCCTCCTGTTTGCAAAATCATCGACTACGGTAAATACCGTTACCAGATGACTAAGAAAGAAAAAGAGAGCAAGAAATCTCAGCATCAGGTTAAAGTTAAAGAGATTAAAATTAAGCCTACAACGGATGAACACGACATCCAAGTAAAGGTAAAGCATGCCCGAGAGTTCATAGCTAAGGGCGATAAAGTAAGAATTACATGTGTTTTCCGCGGAAGAGAGTTAATGCATCCAGAGATCGGTAAGAAAGCTGTTGATAAAATATGCGAAGATCTCTCGGACATTGCTACTCCAGAAGCGGAAGCTAGATTGATGGGAAGAAACCTCTCAACAGTTTTAGCTCCAGGCAGCAAAAAGAAGCCTGTTTAAGGAAGCACAATTAAGAAAAATCATAATTGGGGAGTATTAACCGTGCCAAAAATGAAGACGCGCAAGTCCGTAAAGTCTAAGTTTAAAGTGACAGCTACTGGCAAACTTCTTCAAAACCATCCAGGAAGAAGACACAAGCTAGCTAAGAAATCATCAAACCGTAAACGTCGTTTGCTGAAGCAGTCAGTTGTTAATAAAGGACAAACAAAAATGTATCTACATCTCATGGGTGTAGCTTAATAAATTAAATATTGGAGTACTATCATGGTAAGAGTCACTAATGCTGTGGCTACCCATCGCAGAAAAAAAAGATTGCTGAAGCAAGCTAAAGGCTTCGTAGGCGATCGTAAGAACCACCTCCGTCTTACAAAAGACGCGGTGATGTCTGCAATGGCATTTAACTATATCCACAGAAAACAAAAGAAAAGAGACTTCAGAAGACTTTGGACTATCAGAATCGGTGTTGGTGCTAAAATCAACGGTATTTCTTATAGCAAATTCATCGACGGTCTCAAGAAAGCTGGATGTGCATTAAACCGCAAGATGCTTTCTGAAATGGCGATCCGTGATCCAAACAGCTTCGCTGTTGTAGCGGGCGCAGCGAAACAAGCTCTAGCTTAATCGCCAAGGAATCCCTATTTCGCCTATGTCTTGCATGCAGGACATAGGCTTTTTTTTTGTATCAATGAGGTTATCGTGAAAGAAAAAATTACACATCTTCGCAATCAGTTCCAAGAAGACCTTAAGCAAATTCAAACGACAAAAGACGCAGACCAACTTCAGACACGTTATTTAGGCAAAAAAGGTCCTTTGCAAGAGCTAATGATGTCTCTGCGCGATTGCTCTAGTGAAGAAAGACCTGCGATGGGCAAGCTCATCAATGAACTTAAAGAAGAAGTCACTCTTCTTTGCAAGCAGACAATAGAAGCACTAGACCAAGCAGAAACAGCAAAACGTATCGAGGCTGAAAAGATCGACGTTACGCTCCCAGGAAGGAAGCGCTTCTCAGGAAGAAAGCATCCACTAACACTTCTTCGTGACGAAGTTATACAGATTCTTGCTGAAATGGGCTTTTCTGTTCAGTATGGTCCAGATATCGACTCTGACTATTACAACTACGAGGGGTTGAACTTTCCGCCGGATCACCCAGCACGTGAGATGCAAGACACGTTCTATATCTCCAAAGATCTTCTATTACGATCCCACACATCTAACACGCAGTTACGTATTATGGAAAGCCATAAGCCGCCAATACGTATCATAGCGCCAGGCACTGTATATCGTAATGAAACCATTAGTGCTAGATCTCACGTATTTTTCCATCAGGTAGAAGGACTCTATGTGGATGAGGATGTTTCGTTCTCCGATCTTATGTCAACGATGGATGAGTTTTGGAGCAAGTTATTTAAAACGAAAGTAGAGACACGTTTCCGTCCTAGTTATTTTCCCTTCGTTGAGCCGGGCATGGAAGTAGACGTTAAGTGTACATCGTGTCATGGGTCGGGATGCAGGTTATGTAAGCATACAGGATGGCTTGAAGTAGCCGGCGCCGGTATGGTACATCCTGAGGTGTTAAAAAATGGTGGCATCGATCCAGAGAGATATTCTGGTTTTGCATGGGGCCTTGGCATAGAGAGACTAGCTATGCTTCGCTACGGCATGAAGGACATTCGCATGTTCACAGAAAATGATCTTAGGTTCTTGTCTCAATTCTAATTTTCCGCGATAGATGTTTTTCATAAGACATCTATCGCATATGTTTCATTTTAATCCGACATATGTATATTGAGATTTCATAGCTCTTAAGAGGAAAGGTATGAGATCTAAAGAAATTTTGAAAAAAGGCATCGTTGGGGACTTAGCTGTAGGCTTTGAATTAGAAATCGAAGTAAATGATCGTGTTGGCCTTTTTCATACTCTCATAGACACCTACATCAATTCAGGATACTCCTTCGTTCATCTTCTTGTGGCCATGGAGCTATCTTCCATAGAACCTACCATGAAATATATCGCAAAGCTTAGGGCTCTCATAAGTAAATCCGATAAATGCATATTAGCTCACAGCACACAGGACATAGAGAATGCAAAAAAACATAATAAGCTCGCGATTCTTCTGGGATTTCAGGGGACAGGTCCCTTAGCCTGCGAGCTTACTATGCTTGAGATGTACAAACAGCTTGGTATCACAAGGATGATCGTAGCTTATAATATCCGAACGCCGATGGGTGATGGCTGCTCAGAAAAGCATGATGCGGGACTTAGCCTTCTTGGCACACAGCTCATCCATGAAATGAACCGTATCGGTGTTATGGTGGACTGCTCTCATACAGGGTATAAAACAAGTATGGATATCATGCAGCTATCCTTAAAGCCTGTTGTTTTTTCCCATTCGAATATTTTTTCAGAAAAAAATCCATCCAGAAATTTACATGATGAACAGATAAAAGCATGTGCTAAAACCGGTGGTCTTATTGGCATCAATGGTATAGGCCTCCTTCTAGGGGGCAAGCCTACAGCGGATCGATATGCCAATATGATCGATAAGATGGTGCAGCTTACCAGTTCAAAGCATGTAAGCATAGGTTCTGATTATCTTATCTATCCTCCAGAATCTCTTGTTGGCTTTCACAACAATCAAAAGAGCATTTATCCTGGGGATTATTTAAAAAATATGACTTCGCACGAGGACTGGAAATCCATTTCTCCAACTGAAATGTTACCCGTTATTGATAAT
>VGMB01000063.1 GCA_016866585.1 Chlamydiota bacterium | reverse complement strand
GCAAATATGAATGTTTTGATCTTGATTATTCAAATCAAAAACAAACTTTCTGAAAGAAAGCAAAAGATCGATTTGACCAAGATCTATATCCTCGCTAAAGAACATTGGTAATAGATCTGTACAATATTTTGTGAATAAAAACTTTTGTGCTGTTATAAGAATTTGATCAGAATGATTGCCTAATAACTTAGGTATATTACTAAAATATGTTTCCAAAGTAATATTTCGCAAGCAATCAAGAAAAACACCTTGAAGAGATTCGATATCACAATCACGACTATTCAACATCACTTCTTTTGCGTATCTTACAGCCATATCAACATTAAGTTGAGGATCTTCTTTTAAACAAACTGAAGACATAACCTCGGAAATTAAAGTTTTTGAATCTAAATTTAGCATTAGTTTAAATTCATCTAACATTGAAACTAAAAAATGAAATTCTTGTTTTGAAGAAGATTTAATGACTTGTAATATAATGTTTTGTGCATTTCTAAGCCTAACTTCACCAATCTTAGAGATCCTTTGATCAACAAAATCTTTGCAAAAATTTAAGTAATGTTGATTTTTACTTTTGAATCCCGTTTCTAAACAAAGGATCATTAGAGCAGTTGGCTCTAAAATATGCAAATACTCATTTTTCACTCTAAGAAGAAGGCTCATCTTATCCTCAACAGCCATCTCATTCACGCAGCGAGTCAAGACATTATGAAGATGTTTAGATTCAACTTTACTTAAATCCGAAGTAAACAAAATCTTTTTCCAAACATCAATAGGAACCTCTTCTTGATGTTTAAAAAGAAAATCAAATAAAAACGATCTTTTTTCTTTAACTGAAAAATTCATAGCATCTATGATATGAGATGGTTTTTTCTCCACAATCTCAGAGAAAAACATTTTAATAAAAGCTGGATAAATACTATCAAAACCCAACCCCTCTTGCCTCATAGTATCTATAACCTTGTCAAATGATGGATATAATGTAGCAATACTATTTTTTGTTACAAAAAAGGGACATTCTAAGAGGCTAAGGAGAACGCTGTTTTTCACCTCTGAAATTGAAATCATAGGTACAAGATCTCCCCACAAGCTTTTTTCTTCAGTAGCATCTACCGCATTAATAAGCTCAAGCACACTTACTTTGTTATTTTTTAAAGCTGTAGTTAATAATTTCACAAGCAAATCGTTAAGAACTTTCTCGCCGGTTATCTTATAGCTACTAAGAATTTTACGCACTACTTGAGAGACAAAACTAAGATCTTTTATAGCAATCTCAGCTTTGAGAATTTTATTAAGCACTCCTTCCAAGAAGTCACATTTCGAGCCAAACTGGTCTATTATTTTAACAAAATCGCCAAGATGCTCTGTACGAACTTGATCTACATTTATCGCTTCCAATTGTGATAAAAAACCATTAAGTCCGTTTTGTTGATCTATAGTATTATTTACAAGAACAAATAAAACATCCTCAATCATTTTCGATTTTATTATGTAATTATTACACACGTACGACGTAAGACGATTATCTAAACCTTGTACATTAGCTTGGATACAGATTTTACGCAGAACTCCAGGAAAATCAGAAAAGTGAAGCGTAAGATTCCTAAAATCAACATTAGACTCCAAAATCTCATTTATTCTATGTGCTATGGCTTCGAACAACTCTTCTGATGCTTTGTTTTCAAGAATGTGGTCCATCAATACTTTCGAGTCTAATTTATCGCAAAAAAACCTTATCATGATTGGATTATAATGAGCCTTAACATCTGTAGTAAATCGAGAATAAAGACCAATTGCCGATATTCTGTTAAAGAAAGAACTGTACAAATTAACAGCATGAGAGGGGTTTTTTTTGAAGTTATTTTTTATATTTAAAATCACTTTTTCACACAAGTGTACACAAATATTCAAATCATCTATTTGATCTATTATAGATAAAGATGCATTCAAAAGCTCTTCAGGTCCTTCTTGCACATCCAATTTCTCGAAAAAATCAACCCATCTGGGAATATCACTTTTTGGAATTTTATTAACTGATCTTTCGATACATTTTAATACAAGAATTTTATGATGATTGTACAGATGTTGACCCAACCCTAATGGAGTATATACTAAGCACTTGATTCCAAAAATTGTTTTTGTAGTTAAAGCATTAGACAAAGCTTCAGAAGACATCGGATAGGTGTAATGATCAGGTATGTTTTTCAAAAATGAAAAAGCAATGTCAGGATTAATCTCTTGTAGAGCGCAAAGCCACAGCGGAGCAGCAAGCAGTTCTCGAGTCAGTAGTTGAGATTTTAGCTGTAATTGAATAGCTATCTCAGTCTGTTTTGATTTCTTAATAAAATCTATAATTGTTACAACATACAACTCTTTATCTAATGTAGCGGCTCTCTCTAAAAGTTTGACATTCCCTGCCACAACAGCGCTACAAATGAATTTTCGCCTATCTATCGACCCAAGTCTTTGATAATAATATGTATATACATCTCTAAATATCAATGAATCTAGATCTAAATTATTTTCATTAGAATCAGCAAAAGCGTGATTAAAATTCTGCTCGCTTAGACCAGCATCTATCAATGAAAAAAACACAGACTTCAACTTATCTACATCATTTTGGTCTAACGATTGAATAGCACCCGATGCAAAAAATATTTTAAAAAATTCAACAAGGACGCACACTTGACTCTCGGTGTAGTCATAGGAGACAGAACGTAATAATTCTATAGCAGTGGGGTATATATTGTTTTGTTTTATCTCTTGTTTAGTGAGGATTTCAATGATATCCTTTTTAAGAGTTATTTGTTTTTCAACAGAACGATCATGATTTGTAATAAAACCACGTAGACTTCCAGACCCAAAAATAGATACAAAATGAAAAAAAACACTTAGTATTGATGGCTTAGAATCATGTAGATACAAAGAATTTTCTTTTGAAATCAAACTCAAAAAACAATCTAAATGACCTGGATTATCAAAAAGCAATTCTTTATTTTCGTTAAAAAAACAAAGAATATTTTCGATAAATCCCATAGAGTCTAACACATCAGAATAACGTTCAGAAACAACAACAAACTCAACCCAGTTTAAAAAAAACTGATCTGTTACTACCAACTGTTCTTTAGGCATCTTAAAAAGCCTGTAGTAATAAAGCAAAACCACCAACTCATCTTCACAGCAGTTCAAAGAACGAAAAGGCTCTTTAAAGATTGAAAAAAAGTCTTGGAACGAATTATCTCCCATCTCTGTTTTCAAAAAATTCACATCTTCTTTAATCCGAGATAATGTAGCTTGATTACTGATAACGTAACCATATTTTTTATCAGGAAGCCCAGCAATCCTCATTTTACCGTTTTGTGAAGATACTATGCGCGCGTCTTGAAAGTCTCCTAAGTGTGTTTTGAGCCTTGATATAGGCCCGAACAAGTTAACAGGAAATTCAAAATTGCAGATCATCTTTAGATGAACTGGTATATTTTCCAAAAAACGCTCTTTTTTAGCTTCTGCATTTATAGCGGCAATTAATCTATCGACTAATGGTTCATAAATAGAAAGTTCAGAGGCATCTTCACTTTGAATATTTTCCTTAATGGTTAAAATCAAATGAGCTAAATTTAAAAACATATGTAAAAAGAAGGGCTTGTCGTTTGATTTTTTCACAACAAATTTATGTAAAAAATCCAAATAAACATCACTCTTCGCAGACGACTCAATTATTTGACATATGATTTTAGATTGATAATCCTTGCCCTCTTCCATGCAAAGAGTTCTTCCCTTGCAGACCTCGTAAACTGTTCTTATTACTCCCTGATACATGGTTGGATTAATGATTTTAATTTGCTTCGAGTGAAGGTAGTGTTCAATATCTGAAATAGTAAAACCAAATAATGAAGAAAAATATATTTTGGCGAAATTATCGACCTTAGAATAGGAAAAGGGGACTAAAATTTCCAGAGCATCATGCACAAATGAACAGGAGTCGTTCGATAAATTTACTCCAGATTCTTCATTTAGAACATTTTGAGGTTTTGATGATAAAAATTGAATGGTAACATCCAATTCAAGACCCTCGTCATGAGATGGAAAACTTAAGATACACTTGGAATTATCTTGGATGACGCAAAAATTGGTAAATATGCCTGTCGCATAATCTATGATTTTTTTACAGCTTTTATCAAAGCTGAACAAACAACTACCAGAACTAACATCTTTAGATATTACGAGCTCTCCGATTTGATCAGGAAAAAGACTTTTTAACGCTAAAAGCGTTGATCCTATACAAAAACTCCTAACATCAAAACGAGGTTTACTTGAGGTGGTTGGTAAAAACCAAGAGGAATCAATAGGCAATTTTAAAACGGTATCTAAATCAGAAGCGCAAACAAGATCCATGAGTATAGAGCTAACATAACTACCTCGTATAGAAAATCCGGTAACACGTTCAAATACACGAGTTGAACTAATGTCTGAAATTTTTTCAAGTTCTTTAGATTTTGCAAAATAATCCATAGCACAGAAGCTTTTAAACAGAGCGTAAATTAGATCTACCGTTTTAGTCTCACCCTGAAAAAGCCCTGTACTTCTTGATTTTAAAAGCAAATCTTTAGACAACACACTAAAAACACGCTGTGTGCGGTGATTGTCTAAAAGCACCTGACAATCTGATGTATTATTAGCTACTACAGACCAAGATGCAAAATGATCTCTTTCTTTATAATTTTTATTAGTAAGTGATTTCATATAAATGATAATAGCTCAACCTCTTTATTAATATAAAGAGGTTTCCATCTTAAAAAAAAACAAAATTGCATTTACAAAAACCTATAATAACATAATATTCACTTGAAAACTCACAATTCAGCAAACTTCAGCAGGACGTTGTTGAAAAAATCCAAATAAAGTTGTTCCTCTGCGAGGATTTAAATATTTTTTAAAACTTAAGCGCTGAGCATCTTGTTCAAAGCATGGCATTTAAAAACAATTTCATTTTCAAGATTTGAAAATTTCTTATTCATAAGACGATCTCCGAATAGACCTTTGAATCTGGAAAAGCTGTTACTGCAAGACTTCTTTGATGACAACTTGAAAGCTTTTACATAGATCTAAGGCATCTCGATCATTGCCAAATATTTGAATGAATTTTAAAGCATCATCCCTGACTTCAAATTAAGTTTCTTTCTGAATTCTAATGTTTTTTCGAGGATGAGTACATTCTTCTATTCCCGATTTTGAAAGAATATCTCGACAACTTTTTCGATCATAAAGTGAGTTATTTAATGGATCTTTATACACAATCCTTAATGCATTATCTGAAAACCTAGTTTGAAATCGCAGGCATCATCGATAGTCTTGAAGGCACGTCTATCCCATGCATCGAGAGCATATTCCTAGCTTCTTGCTCAAGTCTAAAATTCTTAGCATGCATTCTAAGATTACCCTCAAAGTTTAGATATTTCCTTAAAAGAATGATACTAGCTCACTATCCAGAGATAGTTCCATACTTTAACCAAAGTATAAAACGATCTCTAGATTTAAACTAACCCGCCAGACCTGGGAATAGTGCGATAGCTCCTTTGGACATGGTCTCAACAGCAATCGCCGCCAAAATCAATCCACCTATCCTTCCCATGATGTTTATACCGTTGCTGCCGAGAAGTCTTTCCAATTTAGTGGAAAAATGCAGACATAGATATATGGAAACAGCAACGAGCAGGCCTGATACTGACATGATCATTTTATTGAACACACCAACGTAGCTTGCATTAAACACGATAGCTGTTGATATAGCTCCAGGTCCTGCTATTATTGGTATAGCTAGAGGAACGACTGCAAAAGAGCTTCTTTTCTTTCCTTCCTTAGAATCTTCTGAGTCCTTTTGAATTGGGCTTTCTTCGGCATTCAATAGAGATAAAGAAAGAAGTAACAAAACAAACCCACCAGCTAACTGGAACGCAGAAATTCTGATATCAAAAAAATCAAGAAGTGGTTTTCCCATCCAAATCGAAACTAAAAAAATGACAGCAACAGAAATGCTTGTTACAAGGCTTGTTCTGTTCTTCTCTTCGTGACTTCTATTTTTCGTAAAACCAATTACCGCTGGAATAGCTGAAAATGGGTTGCAAACGACAAGAAGAGATATGTAAAATTTGATAAAATCTCCAAAATCCATACGAATTCCTTTTAATAAAAAGAAAAAATACCACGATGCAGCTTCAAAAAAAAGAGAAATCCAATTTAGAGGACAAACAACAAAAATATTAAATTTAAAATCCCATCGTTTTAATTATACTTCTATTGGCTTGAAAATGTAATTAATTCTTTAAAAACCCTTGTGTTTTTTTCATATTCATTTCATTTTTCATCCTAAGAAAAATCTGAAGATATTCTTAATTAATTCCATTTCCCTCTGGATGCACACTATATTTAAAATTTCTCATCCCAAGCTTGGAATTAAGACTTGAATTGACAAACCTTGTGGTGTATCCTTCCTCGAAATTTCTTACAAAGGAAAGATATGAAATTTTTTTTGAAAAGAGTGTTACAATTATCTACAGTTTTTGCTCTTGGTTTTGGGTGTGTGAAAATCTATGACATATACAATGAACAAAAAAATAGCAGATACCCTGCAAAAAAAATTGATATTATCAATGAAAAGCCTTTTGTTGTTGTCATCGTTGGCAGGGACAACAATCCATTTATAGAGAAAAGTATACACTCTGTTGTCAGCCAAAATTATAAAAATTTTCGTATAATATACCTAAGTAATGAATCTGCAAACCAACGGATTCTGGAAATCCAGGAAAACTTTGGAAGGGAAAGATTTCTAATCGTTCATAATGATGACGATTTTGTATCTTTTGAATCAATGCACAAAGCAATACAAAACTGCGCAGACCATGAAATCGTTGTATTGCTAGATGGAGTTGACTTTATTTCCCATGAAAAGGTTCTAAACAAGCTCAATAAAATTTATTCGACATCCCCTACATGGCTGACCTACGGAAATTACTTAGATTATCCAAGCTATAAACAAAAAAATCAAAATAACAAGCCAATAGCTAAACGTGTTATTTTCAATAATAGCTTCAGAAAGCAAGAGATCTCCTCTAGCTACTTCAACTCCTTTTACGCAGGTTTGTTCAAACAAATAAGAAAAGAAGATCTTTGCTATAAGGGCGGCTTTTTACCAGCTTCTAACCCTATAGCCATAATAATACCGATGCTTGAGATGTCTGGAAAACATTCCCGCTTCATCGGAGAAATTATGTATCTCCGCAATACCGCAGTCTCATCCGAATCCGAAGAAAGCCTGACTATACAAGAGCACATAAAAAGTCTTCCGAAATATAAAAGAGTTCAAAACCTTTCTTTTGAAACTAATTAAATTAAAACTCTTTTAATTCCAAGCGAATTAAAAGAGTTTTATTAAAATAAACTATTCATATTTCTTTACCTTTAAAGGGATGATTGTTAGAATTTCCACTCCAAATGTATTAAAACAAATATATGAACGAGTATCTATTTATTTCACACATATTCGTAGTGCTTATTTTTACTCTGATCTCCCTAAGATTAGGTAAATATGCACTTTTTGCTCTCATATGCTCACAGGCAATATTTGCCAATTTATTTGTTTTAAAACAAATTACTTGTTTTTCCCTATCTATCACATGCTGTGATGTATTCGTCATATCAGGAACACTTGGGCTCAATCTGATGCAAGAATATTATGGGGCAAAAATAGCTAAAAAAGCCGCCGTAGCAAGTTTTTTATTAATGATATTTTTTGCTGCAATCTCAAAAATTCACTTACTTTACATCCCTAATTCTTTTGATACAACTCATGACTCCTACTATACCATATTGTCACAGACTCCTCGGATTTTAGCAGCGTCACTTTTTTCATTTTTTG
>VGMB01000062.1 GCA_016866585.1 Chlamydiota bacterium | reverse complement strand
ATGAAAATCTTTCAAAATTAACTCAAGCATTGGGAGCTAAATTAGAAAAATCAAAGAACGAAAGCTCCGATATATCCGAAGAGATAAAAAATGACATGAAAAAAATCCATCAACTTTTAAAAAAGTGCTCATTTCGATGTGTTGATTTTCCAACCTATTTGAAAATTTATAGCATTGAAAAGATCATGGAGGAAACGCTCAATCCAAATCGGGAAGAAGATTATATAAATTCGATCAAAATACAAGTTTTTTTATCAGAATCTCCTAGAATTTGTATTAACCTTAGCATACCTCCTTTGCTTGCCCAACTTGTAGAAAAAATTCAACAAAGACTTGCAGATGTGATAACTGAAGATTCTATCAAAGAATTCGAAGAACAAGTTAAAGACCTACCTATGACTCCACTTCTTGCAACCTATATTAATGATCATATAAAGTTTTTAGAAGAAAATGTAGAAGCAGTAAAAGAACTCTTATTAGAAATAAAAAATGCATCATCATGCTTGAAAAATGCTCTTCAAAAGATCAGTGGCAGTAAACAACAATTAGACATATCAAAAATAGATAAATTTATCTCAGATGTCTCAATTTATGGCAATCTCGATCAGCTAAAAATAATTAAAGATTTACTTCTTGCTAAATCAAAAGCTTTTGAACAACTGCATTCTAGAAACAAGACTTTTGTTCCACATAAGCATCTGCCAGAAATTATCGATACGATGATAAAAGGTTTTAACGAATCACTTCGTAGTCTGGATAAGGCGATAGCAAGTTTGGATAGACATCCTTCTGTAGATAAAAAAATTATTCCTAAAGCAATTTTGAACTCGAATCATAACAGCACCCATGAAAATGAAAACTCAAAGTCAGTAATTGATAGAACCACAAAAGATACAGATAAACAATCAGGTAAATTTTCTCCTATAACGATAACTCATGAAATCAGTGATGAGAAAATTATGCCGCAAGTCCTCTTACCTATTTCATAAACGCACAAAATCGGATGTTCATAGAAAATTGCTTAGGTCTTGATATAGTCCTAACGCCCAGCTTCCAGTCATACGCCTGAAAGACATCCTTTTTGACTTGATAAGGCCTATTACACCGGGATAGATGCCCAAAAAACATACCGCCCTCATCCTGCGGATGAAAGCTAATTTTTAGGATCTTAGAGGGCGTGTGAAGCTCAATAACATCATGTAAACTGAAGGTCGATGCCCTATTTTGATCCACAATAAGTGACGTTTTTATAGCGCCATCTACATATATAGCAAACTCTGCATTAGTTTCCTCTTCAGGCAAGTCTAAAGGATAATTCACTGCGAACTCTATACTGCCCTCTTCTTCTTTTATAGAGTAAATCTCACCTTTACATTCAATAGCAAGAGATCGTAAATTGTCATCCTCTGTCCAAAATAGCATAAATGGCTGCTTCGTATGTTTTTGCCAAAGCGACACTTGCTGTCTTTTATCTAAAACAGATTCAACATCTATATCAGGAAAAGGATGAGCAAGGGCTGATAGGAAAATAAGTTTTTCATTGCTAAGTATTGCCTTAGAATAATTGCCTGTTTGAAGGGCTACAAGTAGATCAAAAAATGTAGCTCTTGGCGCAAATCCATCCTGCATTATTGGAGACTCTGTATCAAGAAACAATCGACACTCAATATTGTAATATGAAAATGCCCTCTTAACCTCTTCTTCTTGCCAGGAAGGATTACTCATGTGTATTGCTAAAAGATACTCACCCCACTCGACTACAGATTTTGGTTCCATTTTTTCAAGCTGGTGCGTAAAACCCTGCCATCTTACAAAAGAAGAAAAAGGAAGCCTCTTAGTCTCATGCATCTTCTTTGCATGTATGAGTATTCTGTCTGAAAGTTCTTGTAATTTACCATAGAGGCTATCTCCTAGTACTGATCTATAGTCTTTCACAAGATAGTGAATAACAGGAAGCATATATATAGAAGTTGATCGATCTTTACAGTGCGGATAATCATGAAGATATATAGGGAAATTACCACCTACCTCAAAAGAAAGGATCTTATCGATAATAGACCTTGCCTCAAGGATCGAATCTGACATCCTCGTGTGGAACAAACCCAAGGCATAATACATATTTTCCAGCACAGGAATAGTATCTTGATGTACGCTATCAGGATTATCATAAAATAGATGAACATACCCTGTTTGAGGGCTCGTTCTTTTCTTGGCCACCTCAAGTAGCCTATCTACAATTTTTCGTCTTGTATCATTAAATGTAGAAAGTATCATTATTATTTATTCCTGTTATGTATAGCGGTATTAAGCGCATCTATGATACCAAGCTCAGTGGCTGGCTTTGCAATAATATGCGCGATTTTTTGTAAACTTTCAGGCGCATCACCCATCGCAATAGCGATATCTGCTTCCTTTAAAAGAGATATGTCATTCATATCATCTCCCGCTGCAATATATAAATGAGCGTTTTTTTCTGATGATTTAAGAAAGGCCATAGCATTTCCTTTCGATGCGCTTTTATCCGTAATTAGGATAATATATCCTTCACAAGGAGACGTGGGGTCTTTGATCATCGTTACGTGTATTCCATCGATCTCTTTGAGTTTTGTTTCGACATATTTCATCATTTGGAGCGACCCAAGACACTTAATAAGTGAAAATGTTTCTCTTGCAAGGGATGAAAAATCATCAAGGGCAACCCATGGCGTGCCCGATAGTGTCATAAGAAAGGAAAAATACGTATTCATCTGGGCAGAAGATCTTGAGGGTCTATAGTAACAATAGTCTCCCCTCTCCCAGCCTGAATAGACGATATAATCTTCAGGTAAATCTTTATATATCACATCTAAATGAGCTAAAACATCGGAGGATAGATACGATTGTCTTATTAGTTTTTTTTCAGGCATCTGCAAAATGTCAGCACCATTTTGCACAGAGATATAAAAGGGAAATGTAATCTTGTCTAATACCTTGCATGCAAAAGACAGGGTGCGTCCGGTAATAAAGCAAAAACGCCAACCGAGCGTATATAGTGAAGTAAAATATTTAACAACAGTATCAGGAATGGAAAAGGGATCAGCTGTAATTGTCCCATCAATATCTAGACAAATCCACCCAGGATGACGCATAAAAAACCTTATATTCATTTTTCTATCCCAAGAAATATACCAAAAAATGAACTAACTCTCCAGAAATAGTCTCTAGTTAAGTATCGATCAAAAAAACTCTATCTATCTTACTGATTGAAAAAAACTCTAAATTAAATCAGACTGAGGTCTTTAGAGTTGACAAGGACTTAAAAGTATGAAAAGGGTTACAGGATTATTCATTTTATCATTTTGTCTTATCAGCAGCACTCCTTCCTTTTGTGCTGACGAAAGTCCCCAGGCTTCGATCCTTTCGCCCCTGCCACAACAGCAGAACAAGCCGGAGGACACCCCCCAGACACCGCCACCGCAAACACCACCAGCCCAAGCGCAAACTCAACAAACCGACAAGCAAGATTTTCAAAATCCCTTAGACAACGATATGACTATGCCATCGTATGAAGGGGCTATTGTAAAAATGCTTTTGACCTTGGTCGGACTAGTTGGCATGGTCGTCATGACAGTATGGGTATTAAAAAAACTGTCTCAAGGTAGGATTGGTGCTTTTGGTAAAAAACAAATAGCGGTCATCGAGAGAAGACCTCTCAGCCCTAAGACAGTTCTTTATATAGTCGAAGTTTCAGGTAAGCAAGTGCTGATCGCCGAATCTCATCTAGAGGTAAAAGCTCTTACAACCCTAGATACTCCTGTAGATTCTTAATATAATCTAACAGGAAAAACTTAGTACGCGGGATTCCCTGATCACTATATGCTTAGCAGAGTCTCCGACCTTGTCGTGAATATTGCCCTGAGGCTGGAAGCAATTAGCAAGAAAAAAAACATTAGGCCTTGCAAGCTTCTGCATGAGGTTTTCACTGTTGACATTACCATCAATTAAATCATCTAAAAAACAATGAGCATTTTTAGCGCCAACGGCGTTATTATACATGCTTTCAGCAGTGGCAACAATCCTTCTTCCTTCAAAGGGAGCAAGTAAACCTATAATGGCTCCAAATTCCATTCCAAGAAGCAAAAACGGGGCAGTAACTACTTTAAGCAAATTATCCTTCATGCTTGTTGACCAATCTTGCAAAATTCGAGACTGAAGTTGTGATCGATCTTGAGAACTATGATTAGATGATAAAGAAGAAAAAAATCTACCTGCAGCAACAGCTGTATCTACAACAGTACGAACAGCACCAGCAAACGCTCTACATGTAGCTAACACGGGTGAGCCTAAAGCAACTAAAAGACATTTAGTTCTTACAGTTTCTAAAGGATCGTCATTGTACAGATCTCCTGAGGGAGTGTGCATAACATAGACAAAATTTGCTAGACGAGAGTTGTTAATTTGGTTGCGATCCATTCTTTCCCGGCCATAGGGGTCTAGCTTATTTACAACGACCTCTTTCCATACAGGCTCTCTACTTTCTTGCTGTGAAGACACACATGAGGAAAATAGAGAATATAAAGAATGGAAAATAGTTTGCGCTGATTGAACGAAAAAATTTGCAGGAACAGTATTGGCTAAGTGTATTGGTAATGTCATAATAAACAGCTCTTTAACAAATTGAAAAGTTGCAACAATATTACAATAATAACAAGCAACCTGCAATTATTATAATATATTCTTTACATTGGATTTGTTTTTAAAAACAAGAGAACCTATTCTTAAGTACGTTGCTCCTTCTTCGATAGCTATATCAAAATCAGAGCTCATCCCCATAGAAATCTCGGATAGCTCAAAGCCTTTATCCTGCAACTGAGAGCGCAAGGACCTTAATCCAGAAAAACATCGCCTTATTATAGTTTTATCCTCCGTATGAGGAGCTATTGTCATGAGACCTTTAACGCATACACCGGGCAGGTTTGTGATCTCTGAAATAACAGTAAGAAGCTCATCTAATGCAAAGCCTTGCTTGCTTGGATCTTTAACTACCTGTACCTGTAATAATATATTTTGAACTACACCCTTCTGTATAGATTTATCAGATATAGCCTTTGCCGTTTTAACATCGGCAACAGAATGTATAAGAAAAAAATTACCAACAAGCTTGTTGATTTTATTCGACTGTATTCTGCCAGTAAAATGCCAGTGAATACTTTTAGGAAGGCATTCCATTTTATGCAAAGCATCGATCACTTTATTTTCGGCAAAATGAACTACACCTTGATCATGAACATTTTTTATTTGATCAATGGTCGCATATTTTGAAACAGCTACAAGGGTAACATCTGTTACTTTTCTGTTAGACTTAAAGCAACATTCTGCGATCTTTTGATGAAGTTCAGCAACATCACTCATAAGGCCTTTTTAATATCTCTTGCATTATAAAACCTTTCTTCAAAGAGCCCTTATCCTTAAAAAGTTTTTTTGAAGATGCTTTTGTACCTGAAATAGTCTTAGGCAAAGTGGGCGCTGCAGCAAGGCGCTGAGGTTGTACTTGGGCATTAGGCACTATTTTAGATGGGGAAAGCTTCTTCCCCATCTTATGATCAGATCTCGGCTTCAAAAGGGGATCTCTTCTCACCACCTTTGCTGGTTGCTTTTTACTACCACCAGAAAGAGAGCGAAAGATGATCACAGCTACCACAGTGAATATAAGGCCTATAAGATCTTTTACTTCCATGAGAAACTACTCCTATGAGCCTTGCTCATTTGTTCCTATAGACTTTCTCATATCCGTGTCAGCTTGGATGTTCTTAATACGGTAATAATCCATGATACCAATATTTCCCTTCCTAAAAGACTCTGCTATGGCCATAGGGATTTGGGCCTCAGCCTCAACAACCTTGGCTCTCATATCCGTCACCTTCGCAATATTTTCCTGCTCCATGGCAACAGCCAAAGCTCTTCTTTCTTCTGCCTTAGCCTGAGCAATCTGCTTATCAGACTCAGCCTTATCAGCTCTGAGTCTTGCTCCTATATTTTCACCCACAGAAATGTCAGCAATATCTATAGAAAGGATTTCAAATGCTGTTTGTGCATCAAGGCCACGCTCTAAAACGAGCTTGGAAATCCTTTGAGGAGATTCCAACACGTCAGAATGTGTGCCAGCTGCTCCAATAGCATTAACGATACCCTCTCCCACACGAGCTATAATGGTTTCCTCTGTAGCACCACCCACGAGCTGCTGTATGTTAGTACGAACTGTCACACGTGCTCTACATCGTAATTGGATACCATCTTGCGCCATAGCGGTGATATATTCTCCATGTGTTTTATCAGGGCAGTCTATAACTTTAGGATTGACCGACGTTCTTACAGCATCTAGGATATCTCTACCTGCTAGATCGATTGCTGTGGCTTGCCTCCAAGTGAGAGGTATATTAGCTTTATCCGCTGCGATAAGAGCTCGCGTAACGTTGGTAACGTTACCTCCAGCAAGAAAGTGGGTCTCTAGATCACCTACAGATACTATTTTAAGTCCCGCTTTGTACAGGTTAATATA
Organism: Chlamydiota bacterium; assembly: GCA_016866585.1. Classification (GTDB taxonomy): domain Bacteria; phylum Chlamydiota; class Chlamydiia; order Chlamydiales; family Rhabdochlamydiaceae; genus VGMB01. Next base: position 1,410 of record VGMB01000062.1, on the reverse strand, counting down.
AGCACTGACAATAACCCTTGAAGGGATTTTCCTTAGGCTCATTCCAATAATATTAAAGAGAGATACAGGCGTTCCTGAAACAAAAGCCTGAAACCACAAACTGATAAATCTGGCCATCATTGTGAAAAGCACAAGAGCCAAAATCGCTACAAAAAACACTACAACTGTAAATCCAAGTCCCATGTCAATCTCCGCTAAAATACAATGATCCATACGATTTATTCCTCACTAGGTATAACAATTAAATAAGCTAATTGAGTACCAATAACTTTTATATTTTTTTCTTTAAGGATATATCCCCTCTGCGATACGGCCTGATACACTTTTCCAAGTATTTCCACATGACCGGAGGGCTTAAGATCCGAAACAACGACACCATGAGTTCCAATAAGAGCCGGATCTAAAGATGAAGCAACATATCCTTGTTGATCTTTACTAAGATAAAAAGAATCTTTTTTTGCGGTCATCTTAATCCTTTTAATAGCGTAGACACAAACTAAAGCTGCCAATACCAGGCAGACAAAAAGATATATGCTAGCCATCATATACCCAGGTCCAAACGTCCCTAATAGACCAAACCCCGCAAGCATACATAAAGCGCCCATAGCTGCTAGCAGCCCTCCGGGTAAAAAAAACTCTATATAAACGAGAACAAGTCCAACAAAAGCTAATAAAAATGAATACACTACCATACATTACAATCCCCGTTTAGGACGCACAACAATCTTTCCTCCTTCTAAATGCACAACTTCAACGCTCTGCCCTTTCTCAATAGAGCCAGTCTGAGCGCAAGCATCAAGCAGCATACCATCTATAATAACTTTACCGAAAGGACGAAGTGAAGAAAATACAGTTCCTATACTGCCGATAGCAGGCAAATTTTTGTCCAGGACCCCAGCTACAAATCCATTCTCTTTATCCATTTCTCCAGTTAAAACCATTTTTTTAAAAAAAACTTTCCTTTTACTCAAGAAACGGCTCAATACACCCATGATCAGCAAGGAAACCAACATAGCTAAAATGATATACCCCAAACGATTAACAATATCGATGGCTGCAAGGCTCATCTGCGCGGGATCAAAAGAAAAGCGGGCATCACCTATGTGCGGCAACATCATGGCTATGATTCCTCCAATAGATAAGATAATACCCAGGACACCAAAAAATCCAAAACCTGGCAAAACAAACAGCTCAATAGCAAGAAGTATAACACCGACACCAAGAGCAATGAGCTCCAACCAATGTATTGCGCTTGCTGCAAAGCTTGAAAGAAGAATAAGAGAAAGACAAACTAAGGCAATACAGCCAAATACGCCAAAACCTGGATGGCTCATCTCTCCATACACACCCACCAAGAGCCCCATAAATAAAAGTGAGGCCACAAGTGGATTGGCTAAAAAACTGAAAAAT
>VGMB01000061.1 GCA_016866585.1 Chlamydiota bacterium | reverse complement strand
ATAAATAATCTGATCGATATCCTCTCTTCTGAAGAGAGCAAGATACGAGTCCTCATAAAAAACAAGTACTGGAATGACTATTTAAAGTGGAAATTTGAAGATAAATTCAGTCTTATCCTATCACAATCAGAAAGTGAGCTTCATACGCTAAAAACCAGAAAGCAGGAAAGACTACTTGATATCGCAAATTTCAAAACATCTATCGGCGTTGAAAAATACAACGAATTCATTTTAGATATAGAAAGGAATTTTTTTCTAAAAAAACAGGAAATTGAATTCGAGCATCTGCAAAGAATAAAGGATTTCACAATCGCAGTGCTGCAAGTTAACGATTGTGAGTAAAAAATTCATTTGATCTTTTTTGATTGTTTGTTATGTTGTAACTTAACAAAAAATTTACAAAAGAGGTTGTATGACATTACATATTCCAGCAGGACTTTCGCTAGCACCATCTTCACAATCATGCTGCACCACCGCTTCCCTCACCCCACCAAGTGGAGGCGATGAGCTAAACACAACATCTATCAGCACGCTTGATCTTAATAAAAGAATTGTTCCAGAAACAAAATCTAAAAGCTGCTATTCTCTTTTAGGTAGATGCTTTAGTTCGATGATTTGTGGTTACGAAAAAGCGCAAGATGCAAAAGCCAAAGAAATATTTAAAGGATTTTTAGAGACAACCTATGGGAATAAAATATCAGAAGATGTTATCGCTAACCTAAAAAGCTACGCTTCCGGATCATACTTAACACTTCAAGATCTTGTAGATGCAGATCTTTTTGTTAAAAAGGATTTGGTAGAAACACCTTCTGAAATAGTAGTAGCAACAGAGAACACGTCCTTGATCGGCATAACAATTGAAGAAACAAATCTAACTTCTAGTCAAGACGTAATTATCGAAAGACTTGGAGATGCTGACATTAAACAAGAAGAATTAAGACAAGAATCAGAATTTATTCTTGAAAATACTGATAGCGAAGCATAAGATTTTAGCGATCTAAAATTAATTTCTTTGGATCGCTTTTTTTTACTTAGCTAAAAAACCTTATAATGATATCTAGAAAACCACATGTAAATTAACAGAGGTTTTTTGTGTTATCATTAAAGAAAAATTTTTTTTCTAGCATTTGCCTACTTTCAGCTTCTCTACTTTCTAATGCTGAATGTGCTCAAAAACAATCAAGTTCACCCTCAAATGTGGTAGAAATCCCAAGTCCTGAAAACCTTAATATTCAAAATTTTGACATTGATCCTGTCGCCCAGTACAAAAAATGGTTACAAAACGCAGTAGATCAGAAGATACGCTTCCCTTATGTGTTTATATTATCTACAAATAGTGCGCAAAATAGACCAACAAGCCGTGTCATGCGTGTATCTCGTATTGAAAATCAAGGAATAGTCTTTTATGCCAACGTAGGAAGTAAGGCTCAAAGCGATTTGCCAGATAACACACGAATATCAGGCCTTGTTAACTGGTACAATCCAAACACTAAGACATTCCGCCAAATACAAATACACGGCACAGTAAAAAAGCTTAGAGCTTTAGACAAAAGAATCTACCTTTACGAGAAAAAAAACTACGAAGTTGATGAGAACGAATTTCTTTTTGTTTGGGATGCAGCTACGTTTTCTTCAACTGCAGTGACAGAAAATCTATTTGATGGTGCTGTTCAATCAATTCACTATATGAAGTCTGAAAAAGGTTGGGAGAAAACTAAAAACCCAGTTTACTTCTACTAGTACATTTCGTAATGGTGGGAGAAAACCCACCATTATGAAAGATATCTAATAAGTCTTGTAATTTGAAACTGCCTTTCTTCTTCCTTATTTGCATATACACGATTCCATTCTATAAAATGAGGCTGATCTACATCCTTATTAGATAGAAGACTTGCATCTCGAATAGACCTTACAGCAGAAAACGATTTGGTTATTTCACTAATTTTCACCTGAACCAAAGATCTCTCCTTGAAAACCCAAGATTTACATCGATCTTTTAAATAAGGTGTTCGATACTTACTTCGTAACTTCCTAAGAAGACCGTAGTAAGGTATATACGTCCTTCCATACTCTGATGCTTGGCTCGATGCATGCACGTTGGAACTATCCATAATAACTCCAAGTTTCAATATTACTTTTCTATATTTTTTAAAATCATACTTTAGGTGGAAGGCCTTAAGATAAGAGTTCGGTATCATTTTATAAGTACTCACATTCTTAAGCTCTCTATTATGACTCAATAGGAAAGTATTAGCAGAAGGTTCTGACTTATCCTTATCTTTAAAAGACAAAATAGCTTTGCTAACTTTATTTGATGCTGAAAGAATTCTAGAGTTACGGTATACGATCATACGTTATATACCTATATGGTTGTAAATTAAAATTTGAAGTGTATTTTAATTATAATTTTACTTCAAGAATTCTTTATCTACCCTTAACAAAACAGTCCGCCGGCATGAAAAAATGAAATAGCTGTTTTTACTTTCATTTTAGTAAAATAGCTACCTTCCAAGACTATTACTATTAGAAATTATTATGAGTGCACCTTCTATTTCAGCCTCTGAGGCATGTATTTTTTATTATTTTTCAGATAAACCCGAATTTTCCGACATTAACGCTCGGTGCAGATCTGTATACAACGAAGCTACCTCCAAACTGGAAGGCATAACAACAGTCGACATGAAATGCCGATGCCTAAACAAAATCAAAAACGAATACGAGAAAGAGATATCAAAAGCTGTCGATCTATACGCCCTTTCGTTACGCATATTCAAACAAAAACACCCCGGTTGTATAGAAAGGATATTGACACCTATAAAGATGGCAGGAAATGCTGTACGCTCATGCAAAACCAGGATAAGTCATTTAAAAATCTCATCTATCATCGATCGAATGAAGGAATCCTTGGATCCAGCTGAATTCACCGAACTCTACACAACCTGCATTCTTGAATTACAAATAAAAGCAAAAGAGTACGTAATCTATGGCCGATCAGAAATCTCAGCGATTGAAAATGATTTTCTTTCAAAAGAAATCGAGCTTTTTAAGGATTGTCTTCATAAATGCCGCCTTTTTTCCAGAGAAACTCTTGAAGAAACTCTCCCTGTTTTCGATCCCCATCGATATGTCAACCTAAAGATTTTAAACACAAAATTGGATAATTTTCTTACTTTATTAAACGAAGAAAACTTTCACCAGAAACTCTCACGTTGCATAAGAGCGAAACTAGAACAAAAAGTACTCAAATACATAGAGCTAACAAAAGCTGCAGAAACCGATGAAGACCAAGCGATGAATATCTGCAAGACACTCTTAGCTTTAAGTAAGATCGCATCATTTGTAGGAAAAACAGAAGCTCCGACAATTGTTCAGTCTACACATTTTAACGAACTAAGGGATTTTTTAATCAAATTTTCTATAAAAACAAAAAACATAAAAATTTGCGATACCCCCTTAATCGTTTTTATTAATCAGTTCATCGAAGATCCCGAGCATCTGAGAGCTAATGAAGAAAACCATGCAAATGATTTATCTGTGTTGTATAATCATTATTCCGTAAAGATATGTAACAATTTACACTGCTTTAAAACGGCACTTGACTATATTAAAGGAAGCTCATGATGGGAAACACAATATGGTGTGTTGGAAAAAACTATCCACTACATGCACTAGAAATGAATCAGAGACCAGAGTCTTCTCCTGTAATTTTCTGTAAATCGTACAACTCGCTTGTCATGAGCGATCAAACAGTTCACTTGCCTACATTTTCCAAGCAAGTACAATATGAGGTAGAACTTGCTTTTTTATTTTCTGAAAGCTTAAAACTCAGCCATATTACAGTCGCTCTAGATCTAACAGCCAGAGACATACAAAATGAAATAAAAAAAAAGGGACTACCTTGGACAACAGCCAAGTCATTCAAACAGTCATGCCCTCTAGGTAAATGGAAGGAATACCATCCTCAAGAGCAGATTCATTTTCATCTCACAGTTAATGACTTGCTACGACAAAAAGGAAATAGCAAGGATATGATATTTCCAATTGAAGAATTACGAACCTATATTATAGAACATTTCCCTGTATGCCCCGGAGACATTCTCATCACAGGGACTCCTGAAGGAATCAGCGATATCGCAAAAGAAGATATAGCCAAGCTGTATTTAAATGACGAAATTGTGGGTCAATTTTTATTTACATGAACAGCAGCAGCACATATCCTCTTTTACAAGACATAAATCATCACTCCCGGATCCATAAAATACCAAGCTTTGACACGACACATTCTCAAGTATGGATCAAAAGAGAAGATGAACTTGGCTTCCTTTCGATGGGAGTAAAGTTGCGAAAATACCTATCCCTGATACCACACATACAATCACAGGGCAAAGAAGTCGCTATCTTTGGTTCCGCATATTCTAATAACGTGCTAAACCTCTCATCGATTTTGAAAGAAAGGAAGATCCCGTTTACCCTATTCCTTGAAGGTCAGAGCCCAAAAATGATCCAAGGAAATTATTTTTTCACCCTTCTTTGCAACGATGAAAGCAAGATAATATGGGTGAAAAAAGCACAACCTTTAGAATCTATCATATCTTTTTATGAAACCCATCTAAACAAAGAATTTCTATGGATTCCCATGGGATCAAGCTGTAAAGAATCTCTACCAGGAGCCTTAACACTCGGCCAAGACATAATAGAAAATGAAAGAAAAAGCAACCTTCAATTCAATCAAATCTTCATCGACTCGGGCACAGGATTTGGCGCTTCGTCTCTAATTTTATATTTTGGATCTCTAGGTAAACCGTGTAAAGTTTATGTTACCCAGACAGCAGGATCAATAGCGGATTTTTCTATCACCCTTGATAAGTGTAGTTTGTTTTTTTCAGAAATATACAAAAAAGAGCCTAGACTCTGCGAATTTGAGGTAATATTGCCACACAAAGGTAAATCTTTTGGCAGCATAGACGCCGAACACCTCCAATTCATTAGAAATTTCGCTATGAACGAAGGAGTTTTTTTAGATCCAATATACAACGCAAAACACTTTCTTGCAGCAAAAAACAAGATTGAAAGTGAACAACTTAAAGGCTCTACTTTAGTCATCCACTCAGGAGGAACCTTAAGCTTAAGTGGTTTTAATCAGCACTACTACCCAGATCAACAACTTTACAAGTAGAAAGAAAAATCGATTTAAATCAATTTTATCTCTATTATAAAAGATACTTTTTTTCGCTTGCATCTCGAGCTACTTGCCACTTCTTAAGTATAGCTAGGTATGCAGTAAGGAAGTATTTCCTGTAGACTTTTTAATAAGAAAAAAGTTAAAGGTTTAAAAATCATTCTTTATTCATAGCAACTTAAGGTGAATCATGCACGATCAACTGAACCGAATCTTCGATTTTTTGAAATTAGCTGAGAAGCTAAAATGTGAACTTCGTCATTGTGACCTTTCTAACGGAAGAAGAGAAAGCGTTGCAGAACACGTATGGAGAACATCTCTGATGGCCCTGGTAGTGGCACCTCACCTAAATGAAAAAATAAACCTCGAAAAAACCCTAAAAATGATCATAATTCATGATATAGTTGAAGCAATATGCGGCGATGTCCCCGCATTCGAAACTGATGCATTAGTGATCAAAAATAAGAAAATTGAAAACGAGCAGCTAGCGATTTCGCAAATACGAGAAATGCTCAACTCTCCATCAGGAGATGAAATATTCCATTTATGGTATGAATTTGAGGAAAAAGAAACCTTTGAAGCCAAGGTAGCAAACGTTCTAGATAAGCTCGAGGCGCAGATCCAGCACAATGAGTCAGATCTTTCAACATGGCTTCCCATAGAAAAAATGAGAGTATTTTACAAACTCGAAGAACTTGGAGAATTCGATCCATTTTTAAAAGAATTTAAAAACTATATCAAACAAGAGTCTATAGCCAAGCTCGAAAAGGGAGGTTGCGACATACAGTCACTTCACGCAGAGGCCCAAGAGTATAAAGCAAAGCTAAACTCTCTAACGTAACCATAGTACTAAGGAAATGAATGTCTAAAAAAAAGAAAAAGTCACCATGGGCAGTTTTAATAGCGATAGTCCTAGCCTTTATTATAGGCAACCTGACAGGCACCACTACAGGTCTATTTGGAATAACCTTCTATTCCATATATGACCTAGTTGGCAAACTTTTTATCCAATCACTTACTTTAATCGTAGTGCCTCTTGTAGTCTCTTCGATTGTCACCGGGATGGCAAGAATTGGTGGTGACGCATCATTCAAACGAATTGGTGTTAAGATCATAGGATTTTATGTCATAACCACCTTATCTGCAGTTATACTTGGATTACTCTTTGTCAATCTAATTAAACCTGGAATGGCTGAATCTTTTCATCTTCAGATAGAGCAAAGCCAAACAAACGGGCTGCACCACAATCTTGCAGACCACTCCAATACTGTCACTATATCTGGATTGATATTGAGCGTTATACCCTCAAATATTATCGATGCTCTAGCAAAAGGAGAAATGCTAGCTTTGATCTTTTTCAGCTTACTATTTGGCTTTGCTCTAACAAAGATCAATGAAGAAAGATCTGTTCAAATACAAGGTCTTTTTCAAGGCTTATTTCAAACTATGATAGAAATCACTCACATGATTATGAACTTCCTTCCCTTTGGAGTCTTCTGTCTTGTTGCTAAAGTCGCAGCTACAACCGGATTTGAATCACTAGCCTCACTAGGCCTGTTTTTTTTAACAGTTATATGCGCTCTTGCCGCATTTAGTTTTATTGTTGTACCGCTGCTGCTGAAATATATTGGTAAAGTAAGCCCTAAAACACACTTCAAAGCTATGGGACCAGCTCTTATTACGGCATTTTCTACAAGCTCTTCTTCTGCATCTCTTCCAATCACAATGGATTGTGTAGAAAAGCGAGCCGGAGTATCTAACAGGATATGTAGTTTAGTAGTACCTTTAGGCACTTCCCTAAACATGTCGGGGTCTGCATTATATGAGATAATTGCCGCTATGTTTGTTGCTCAAGTATATGGGGTTACGATTACTTTAGGATCACAGATCATCTTCGTTATGTTAGCTCTATTCACTTCTATGGGGGTAGCAGGGATACCAGCAGCAAGCTTGGTGGCGGTAATTGTTATTTTAAAAGCTTTCGGACTGCCAATAGAAGGGATAGGACTCTTTCTTGCGGTCGATAGGATTCTTGACATGATGAGGACAACAGTAAACGTGCTAAGCGACACATGCTGTGCTGTCTTGGTTGCAAAAAGCGAAGGCGAAAAGAATATTTTAACAAAAACGGACTTCTCAAAAATTAATTAAAAGATTTTGATTAATTTCAATTTAAATTAACTGGTGATATAATTACAGTTATAAAAAAATTAAAAAAAGCTGTAATTATGTCATTATCCCTCCAAGAACAGTTACTCACTCTTACTGAACCGTTTAGAGACTCTCAGATCCTGCCTCGGGAGCACAAAACAGATCTCGAACAACGAGTAAAGACATTTATTGACGAAATGTTTGCTAATCCGGAAATTGCCCCAGCAGATAAAAATGAAACTTTAAGCCTACTACACCGTTGTACACCAAATACCACAATAACAAGCTTAAGAGGGTTGCTTACATTAAATCTTGTAAATCCTCTCTCCCCTTCAGCAGCTAAATGCACCCCATACAAAGAAATGCAGATCCCTTTCATAACATCTTATCACTCATCTCCAAGATACGCACTAACGGCCAGACTAAACCCCATAGACTGTGAATCTGTAATTCCACAAGCTGTCAGAAATGCCATCGGTCGCGATCTTCCGATTGAAAATGTCGACCTGTTTTTAACGACTGAAATGCCTCCTCTAATGGGGTATGAAGATGTTTCTGGAGAATATTTTCATAAAAATTACGATCAAGCGTCAACCGAACTTTTAGTGAAATTTCACCCATGGCTGTATCGAGATTTACCGGTTGGATCAAACGTTACAATAAAGCTTTCGATGGGAGTATTTCCAGGTTTTGGTATCTCTAAAGGTCAGCATGATCCTATATCTATTAACTCCATGAGTGAAAAAAGTGTTCATGCCCATCCTGCCGACGATGATGCAACGTATATGTTGTACTCCCCTAATAACTCACATTTAGCTATAGACAAAGATGCGCCGTTTTGCTCG
>VGMB01000060.1 GCA_016866585.1 Chlamydiota bacterium | reverse complement strand
TCCGGTCTAACTAAGGAGTATAAACTGCAAGACATCACCATAGTGACAGAAAAAACAGACCAATAGTAACGCATAACACTTTTCCCTTTCTGAAAGGATTAGTAATACATCTATCACTTTTTTCATTCACTGATTATTTTCAAATAGATATTTAAATGCATGTGAGTTAGTCCAAATAGTTTATCGAAATAAGCATGAGAAACGTTCTGTAATTGGGTTGATTTTTTAAAGGGTTTAACAGAAAAAAAACTGTATTATCCTATATCCATGTATACAAGTTTATTTTCTAAGCATAGATAACAAATCATATTTGCGATGATATATTCACAAAAACAACAACCAAAACTCCTTGAGTATACTCTGTTATCTTTTGTCTCTTTTTACAAGGCTGCACTACTCTGTTTCTCTCTGCCGCACCATCAGTTGCGGCAAAGAACTCATGCAAAAAATTTCCATCTTTTTAGGAATAATTAAAACAACTATTTTTCAATCGATTGTGATTGAAGACCAAATCAGATCAAAGCTGAAAGCGTGCTATAATAAATAGGTATGCCAATAATAATATTAAACGGGAAAACTATCGCAAGAGACAGGCTTAAGTAAATGTTTTCTTGAGCATGAGGCAGAGCTGTTGTCATAACAGCAGGAACGGCGATGTAAGAGCATGAAGCTATAAGGGTAGTAAAAAGACACGCTGTGCCAAGATCAAGACCTAAGATCTTAGAAACTACACAACCGATCATTCCACCAATAAGTGGCATGATGATCCCAAAAAGGACAATTTTACCATTTAAAAATCCCTGCTGCTTAATTTTTTTTCCGACTCTTACTCCCATTATGGATAGAAATACCACAACACATACTTGCCATGAAGAAATGACAGGCTGTAGGATATGCGCCAAGGAAAAAACATTACAAATATACCCAAAAAGAATCCCAAAAGTTAAAGCAAGGATATTACGATCAAAAAAACAATGTTTGATGTTAGAAAGCCATGAGACATTAGGTACTGACTGTGTATTTTCATATTTCTTAGCAAGATAAAGACCTGAAAGTATCGCAGGTATTTCCATCAAGGCGCAAACAGCAATAATAGAAGGGTTATACTTTATAGAAAACGAATCTAGGAAAACAACTGCAATAGCAAATGTCATAACACTAATCGAACCAAAGCAAGCGCTGATGGCTGCAGCCGTAGCTGTACTTACTAAATTAAAAAAACGCAGAATGAAAAATGAAATAAAAGGTTGTAGAAAGCCTACTGCCATCCCAGAAACAACCAATAACAAAAATTCTTTAAAAAAAACCTTATTACATCCCAAAGCCCCACCCCCCTTGATGCCGAGGCAAAGAAGGACTATAAGCGATAAAATTTTACCAAATTTTTCCACACTCAGCTTTTGTGGCAAGTATCTAGCGCATAGCGCTCCAATAGCAAATGCCAAAGGCTGAATATTGCACAGACTCTTCAGCGAAAAAAGTAATGTAGACATGTATTCTCCTTTTGACCACAGTGTAATCAATTGCTGTAAATAGGGAAAATCGATTATTATTATAGTAATAATAAGAAAAACCAATCAATATAATGGATACAGACCTTTTAAAAACATTTTTAAAAATATCTGAGATTAAAAATTTTACTAAGGCATCTGTGATTCTCGGAAGGACACAAGCTACCATTAGTATGCAGATAGCTAAACTTGAGATTCTTCTTGGTAACAAACTTTTTATAAGGGACAATCGAAATGTATCTTTGTCTTCATTTGGAGAGCTTTTAGTTCCTTATGCTGAAAAAATGCTACAAATAGAGAAAGAGCTCTTATCGCAATTTATCTTGCCCAAAGTTAAAGGGAAAATTCGCTTCGGAACACCTGAAGACATAGCCTTTAGTTATCTACCTTCTATCCTTTCTGATTTTACCCAAACATACAAAGACATAGAACTTGAGGTAAAGTGTGATTTTACAGAGCGCTTGATCGAAGGAATAGGATCGAATGAATTTGATCTTATTCTTATCAAACAAGATCCTCATTCTCCATTTCCTGGCAGTGAACAAATTTGGTCTGAACCTCTTGTTTGGGTTGCCGCCAAAAACAGTAAGTTCATTAAGCAGATGCCGGCGGAGGAACTGCCACTAGTCTTATCGCCCACTCCTTGCGTATTTCGTAAGAGGGCTCTTCAAGCACTATCCCAGGGCAAGATTTCTTACCGCATAGTTTTTTCCAGTGCATCACTTGCTGGTAATTTATCCGCTGTCAGAGCAGGACTTGGAATTAGCGTACTGCCTAAAGATTTAATAGGTCCAGAATTCACACCCCTTACCTATTTACCCGAGCTACAACAAGCGCAGATCGCCCTTATAAAAAAAGACTCTTCACCAATTATCGACATAGCACTTCATTTTATAAGTGAAAAGATAAGCTCTTTACATCTGGAAAGGGAAAAGAAAAAATGGCAATTATGATGTACTTCGACACATCATGTGAATAATTCCTGAGCTAAAACAGAAAGCTTCTCCCAGTTATGGAACATCTACTCTTAGCCTCACTCTTTGTGTAGCACGGTCTATTAGAGATTGGATACCCAGGCTATGTATTCCGAGAACTAAAACATCATGACATTTTTTTTAGAGAACATTGTCTTAGCCTGCTCTCAAAAGTGGAACTAGATGATTTAGATCAATCAGAGGCTTATATCCCGGTCCTTAAAAACCGGGTTTTAGATCGCCCAAGATAAAGCTCTTAAGTCTTTTGCTTCCTGCAGAAGTGGTAGCTTTTTGTTATCTTATGAATCTCTTAGTTAAATCGACAAGGTTATTTAGATAGTCTTTTTGGATGTTTTGCAATTCAATATCACTGCCATCAGAAGATTCCAGTCGTTCATCTCTGTGTTTTTCAATAGACTTGATTTCTTCTGGACAGCTTTGTCTTAGAGCCTCTATCCAATCATCTCTATATACTAAGATACTAGCTTTAGCCTCAAGCGTTGGTATCTGAGTTTCAATAAAAGATGCTGCGTTATCTAAATCAGACTGATTTATTCCGCTACATGCAAAGTAGAGCATGTTTTCCACATCGATCTGCAAATTAAGCCTTTCTCGTAACTTTACAGGAAACCCAAGATAGACTTCGATCTCATCCACAAATCTTAAGGTTTCAACTTTAGCTCTAGCAATACCTTCTATTTGATCTAGCATCCATGGACCATGGATCAAAAACTGTGCATATTCTGAAAGTTTGCTTTTATCAATAGTTGCCATCCTGTGTTTTATTCCAATATAGAGAACTGAAAGGGCTACACGATCCCCACATGTTACTCCGGCTCCATGAATGATGGCAAAGAAATCATGTCTAAAATTTTCATCTCTTTCTGCAATATATAAGTAAGAAATGATCTGTCTAAAAAGCCCCTCTTTCCCCTCCCTTTTATTCGGCTGCATGAGAGCAAGCCTTGATAACCAACTTCTCAATGAATCTGTTTTGTTATTTTCACTTACATACTGACTGATATTAGGGTAGGTTGATTCAAAAGCTGTAAAACCTTCCATTTTAGCCTTAGTAAATAAATATCTAAGAGCCATCCCTAAAGTTAACTGCTGTTGCAAACGGTTATTGTCTTGGATAGAAAAAAAGAATCTAGGTCCTGCATATCCTTCTTGACTGGTTGCTCTTTGTAATCTATCTAGCACTTGAAAAGAAAGAGCAGTTCTTTCTATAAAAACACTGCAATGAGAGGATAAACGTAAAATCGAATTTGGTAAAAAGTATAGATTAGGCATATTTGAAAGCTGTAAAAATGTTAATTTTGTGCAATTCTCTATAGATTCTGGTATTGATTGCAGCTGATTTTCAAATAAGTCCAATCTTTTCAAACTTCTAAGATTACTAGTAGATTCTGGTATTGATTGCAGCTTGTTATGAGATGCATTCAAATAAGTCAATCTAGTAAGATTTCCTATTGATTCAGGCAGTGATTGGAGTTGGTTGAAAAATACATCCAACTCACGTAAAGAAACCAATCCCGTTAGATCTGGTAATGATTGGAGATTGTTATGCTGTAAATGCAAATTAATCAAAGAGGTAAGCCCATTTAGATGTGGTAATGATGGGAGTTGGTTATGAGACAAACCTAATGTAGTCAAACAGGTAAGCCCTGCTAGATCGGGTAAGGATTTTGGTTTGTTATATAAAAAACCTAATTCAATTAGTCGAGTATTAAATTGTGAGTATCGAAAAATATCAGGTAGTGATTCTAGTTCCAGATTAAAAAAATTCAAATTTTTTTGGTCTGATATATTAATAAATTCTTCAATCCTTGTCTTAGCTTCGATACTATTAGGGCAATTGCCTGCCCATCTTTCCAATTCATCATTCAAGGCTGTCAATTCCAAAGCATTAAGCATAGATTCCGTTTTGTCTGGATCCTGAATATGATCGCGTCCCCAGCATGGATCCGCCACGAAAGATTCACCATATGATTGGCTAAAGACTTGATGTATTCTATCTTGAAGAGACTCCCTTGAAGACCTATAAAAATCCAAAGCAATACTCCTTATAGCCTCCTGATAGTGCATTCTTAACGGTATAGCGGAACCCATAAACCGTTCTACAATATTTTCGATCCTAGCACTTAGCTCCGGATTTAAATGGCTTATTGCCTCCTCTAGGCTGCATGCTCCTACTGCAAGTTTCTCATATGCCTTTGTTAAGCCTTGTATATTCTGCATGAAACTCACCTTAATCTCCCCTATACTATTTTACATTCTTTAATTTACTCCCTAAATTCTAAAAATCCAATTTAAATTAAAAATAAAATAAAAACTCAAAAAATTAAGACAAAATTAATCCTAAAAAATAATTTCAAATAATATTAAATTTAAAAAAACAAGCAGAGGGAAGTTGTTTTTTCCTGACCTATGGATCTGTTAATTGAAGCAAAAAAGGTGTGGAGATTTTCTCTTTTAACGCTTCTGTTTATCAAGATAGCTCAAATCGGGATGCTTAAAACTCTGAAATTTCTATAGATTTAAACACCAACTTAAGTTAAGAATCTGTAAAGATGTCTCGAGATGTCGATGGTAAAAAAAACAATCTTAAGTAAGGAGACCAGCATGAGCGTTTTATCAGCTAATGTCTATAGGCAGTTAGGGGACTGTATAGCAAACGTATATTTTTCATCCGAAAAGGAATGTAGAGATAATTTTGAAAAATTACCTCTAGAAGTACAAGACAAAATCACATTGATTTTAGCAACAATTCCCAATGAAACAGTGACACTACCTCTAAACAAGCGATGTGCAGAACAAATAACATCAAGAGAAAATCTACAAAAAGCTATAAATACTTTTGCTGTACAATCATTAGCCTCATTTCCTGCAGTAGAAAAATATGTTGTCCTGAAAGGTTATAGCGCGTTGGTTAGACAAGCTTGCCATAATGATCCAATCCTTAAGGATGCTATTTTTGAATATGATGAAAAACCAATCGTTCCGACACTACCGCAACTCGCATGGGATTTTATAAACTATTATATTCCTATTGAAGACAAGTCTAGGTACTATCCACTTTCAGATCTCCTGTCCATCCCTAAATACACACCCCTTTTATTGCACTGTCAGGAGCTGACAATATTTATGCATGAGTTGACAATGTGGGCAGGGATTGATGAGAATCGAAAAACCGCAGAAATAAGGATATCAGAGTTTATAACAAATCCTACAGCATCAACTCTTAATTTATCTTGCCTTGGACTTGATTCTCTTCCACCTAATCTTTTTGAATGTAGTCAGATTATTGCTAAACTAAAAGAATTAGATCTTACAGAAAACAATTTAGAAGCGATCCCCTCTAACATAGAAAATTTAACTCATCTAGAAATCTTGTATTTAAATAGAAACAAACTAAAGCAGCTACCTGAGGGATTATTTAAGATTAAAAAATTAGAGGTTATTTCTATGCTCTATAACAGAGATTTAATCCTACCTATGAGCGTATTAGAAGTGCCGGATGGATGTCGAGTACACATCTCATCATCATCCCTAAAACCCATTTATCTTCAAGATTCAGCTTCTTTCTCAATCAGAGTCGATAGTAAGATCCTCGATCAAGAATTCTATAATTACACCTATAAAAACAAAGTGAACTTTATAGTAACCCAAAAAATATAAATAACGAAAAAGGCTCTACATGTTTTACAGGTAAAGCCTTTTTCTCTGAAAAAAGCCTAGCTCACATCTGCCTTAATTTCATTAAACATTTGACATAATAAGGTGCTCGTTAGGATTTGTTCCTCTTGAGCATCTTCAATACTATCACGATTATAAGGCACATTGGAAGGCCACCCCTCAGGCCTTTTATTTGGATAAGTCGTAAGCCATGAAAGCACAGAAGACTTCTCGTAATAAACACCTTTAACTCCGTTTAATTTACAAACAAAACGAATAGGTTTTTTTTCAATAGCACATGTAAACCAAGGCAATCCATCTCTCCACATCGCAGGGATCAAAAACATATCGTAGTATGCTGCTGCATTTTGTATTGGAAGTATTTGTTTATTATACATGTCCTCTTCTTCTACAAGTTGTATCATGGATATCATCATTTCCATAGTTTTATCTATCTTTTGTTGTATGACTTCACATTCAACAAGATTTTCTGAAGAAAAAGGGATATCGGTAGGCCATAGCGGAGGTTTTTTTGTCTGAGTGGCAAACCACTGTTGTATCGAATAGCGATCATAATACACAGGATAATCTTGATTTTCAGTCCCCTTAATGACCAAAACGTTTCGGATGGGGCTGCCATCTATTGAGCACAGGGGCACACGTGGACATAAGGTCTTTGAGAATGGAAAGTATGCAAATTCTGATACTTTCGGAATATTTATAATTTGACGACAAGCCTCGTTATCATAGGGGTCCGTTATTTGCAGAAGCTGTAGGATCATCAGAATCTTGTTTTTCACTTTCACATCACTATACTGATGCGTATGGCATAGCATACTTTTACATGTTATCATGAATTCTCTGAGTACGGGATCCCTTACAATAGCTGCTCGCAGTTCCATGGAGCGAAGAGCCCTATCAAACTTTGTTTCATCGATTCCTAATTTTTTCACATATTTAATAATCTCGTGAGCCTGCATATTTTCTACGGAGTTCGCTTTATTAATCATCTTTAATACATCACAGGTCAGACCGCCAACACCTGCAACAAACAACGCCGTGTCCATAATAATTTGTGTCTCTTTCAATGGTATCTGAGCGAAATTAAAATACAATTTTGACACCTCAATAACTCTATATACTGTTATGACGCCAACACCAAGTCCTTCTTCTAAAAAAACTTGTTTTCTAGTGGATATTTCAGTAATTATTCGTGCAGATTCAAGCAGGGTAACAGTTCCTTTGACAAACAACCTAGCTCCAGGAGGTGCAACGAAATCTGTAACGATATCAGCTACCTGTGATGCAGCAGAGGCCACATTAAGAGTCGCAAACGCTACTTGTCCCACTTTATTCTCTGGTGAAGCAGCCTGTGTTGCATCATATAATTCCCTACCTCTACAGGCTATATTGTAACATGTGTATATTTTATAAGTGTAAACGCATGTGTAGTACAACCCACCACCCAAATAACTAAAAACTGAAAGCGCCATAAAAAACCTCTAGATTTTTAAGATCGTGTTAAGATAGGCTCCTGAAGGCAAAAAAATCAAGAGGTAATGTATGACAACATCTTCTCTAGAGATAATTTTGCACAGCGTAAACATCCTACGAGGTGCACTTCGTGTCCTCAATAGTGCAGAAGATCTAGCACATAAAGAGATCGACAACACAACAAAGATTGCAGCCCTTTCAGCAAGGGTGCTCGGTCTTAGTTTTTCTGTATATGAAACAAACGCAGTAATTCACCATGCTTCGACGGAAGAGCTAATGCGTATCAAAGACCTAGAACTATTTGAAAAGCTCTTTGAATTTGGAACAAGTGTAGCGGTAGCAAGAGCTAAATATGAAAATCCAGATCCTAGAAAAACAAGGAGAGAAACTATTCTCAGTTTGAATGAAGAAGAGATTCTTGCTTCAGGCCTTGATATCCTTAGAGTATTTAACCAAAAAATGATCTATACGGAGAAGCATTTTTTAGAAGTCCCCTCTGATTATAGTCTAGACGATCCTCATGTGCACTACCACGATGAAAACTCAATCCATCCTATTATCGACGAA